>JAISRF010000011.1 GCA_031273775.1 Oscillospiraceae bacterium | reverse complement strand
AAAATAGTTTGCCGTTCACCCCGAAGCCTGTCATCTCTGTCGATGAACAGCTTAGGGCGGCGTTCCGCAATCGCAGTTACCCCAAGACGGTACTCGAAACCAACGAGAGGGGCGACATTATCGTAGACAAAGGCAAAGACCCAGAACTCTATGAATTCGCGGTGGAGGGCTGATGAAGCTATTCGATATTTACCTTGCGTATATGGTGTTCGACGATGGAAACGGCGGCAAAGAGCCTCCCGTGCTGATCATGGATTTGGAAGACGACCTTGCGGCGATTTACAATGTCACATCGCAATACGAGAAGAAAAGCGAGTATATTCGTTCGCTCTATTATCCGATTAAGAACTGGAAAGAAGCGGGGCTTGATAAGCAATCTTACGTCGATACGGTCAAGGCTCGGTATGTTTCGCAGAAAAGTCTTGAAAACAAAACCCCGATAGGAACGCTCTCCGAGTATGACAAAATCGGCTTGATAGAGTTCCTCGCAACGCACTAACCTAAAACTGAATACCCACGATGATAAAACGCCGCGCCGTCCTCAAGGGTGTCGAAGTGTAAATTTTCTGCAATCATATGCTTGTTGATGAGCGAAAAAATAACTTTTTCCACAATCACTGGGCGGAAGATTTCAGAGATGTCGAGATTCAGGCTTTCATAACGGCGATTTGCTGCGTGCAAAAATCCAACCCGAATGTCTAACCTGGACTTATAAATCTCTTTGGCCACTCTGCGATACATCACTGTGTTGCCGAAGATGATAAGAGAATTAAGTGGATCCTCCGGCGGACGCCGCGTGCGTTTTGTGAAAAGAAAATCGTCATAGGGCAAAATATCGTTCAGGCAGGTGTAGTAGGTGCCGCGCACTCGTCCTTCCACCAGCATCAGGTCGGACACACTCTCGGTCAGCTTTTCGTTATAAGAGTTTTGTCAAGGGGGTTTGTCCAGTTTTAAATTTTTTTCAAAATAATAGCCCCCGGTAGGAATGAAAAATCAATCCTACCGGGGGCTGCAATAACGAATTTATTTCAAAATCTATACTACCAAGCCCCTTTGGCAAATTCAACGTTTGCCAAAATCTCATAAGCTGCTTCCAAACTGGGCGCATAATCAACCCTTGTAGAAACATAATATCCAGACGGTGTCCCCACCATCGTGGAATTTGGGACAGAGTAGGTCTGGGCAATGGCTCCTTCCATCCGCTTCTGAAATTTTTCAGCGCACTCAAAATTGGCACAGGCCACTTTGTCCGACAGTTCATACCGTTCTGTCCCTGTCTCTTTTGCGCCGGAATACGCGATGCCCAGTTTCATCTAGTGGCTCGCGCCGTATTCTTGACGTGACTTGCCTTGCAGTTTAAGGTGTATTCCGTACTCTTCCTCAAACAACAGTTTGGTTTCCAGTGTCCCCGTTCCCTTATACGACGCTGCAAGTTTCGATGCCTGTTCTTCCTGCACTTCTACCTGTTTCCCCATATCCTGAACCACATTCCACGCCGCCTGATGGCTGATGCTCTGGCCGGTCATCTCGCTCACCGTGCGCGCGGCTTCGCGATATCTACTGTTGCAGGACGCATAGGTCACCATTTCCGCCAGATTGCCACTCAGCAGCCCGATACCTTCCGAACCCATCGCCTCGTCAAGAAGGAACACGCATTTTGTGCTCCCGTCCTCGTTCTTACGCCGGTTCCCAGCTCTGGACTATGCATAATTATGCGAAAATCAGATGGAAAGGTTTTAGCGGCCTGGATGAGTTGAAACGAAACACTCATTCTGTTTCTTTATCGAAATATCTTTGACAAAGCAGAGCGCAAAACCAAACAAACTAAAACGAAAATCAACCCTAAACACCGGCTCGCAGTCACTCAGCTCAAAAACACACTCGCCGACCAATCAATAGGGCGGCGAGTGTGTTTTTCTACTCTGCCAAAATATGAACCCAGTCCCGCCTGCTGTAAAGAAACCGCTCAATCGTGACTGAGCGCTTTTCATCGTGGACAATGTAAAATGCCAGATAATTGTGAATCTGTAAAATGCGGAAACCCAGACTTGCCAAATATTCATGCCGCACAAGCGGGTTTCTTTTCGGCATAGTTTCCAGCGTAGCAACTTCACTTTCAATGTCATCAAGAAGATTGTCCGCAGCTATTGGGTTTTGAAGATCAACGTCGATATACCGCGCAGTCGCCGCAATGTCCAATTCAGCCGGTTCGGTGATAACCGTATGATATATCAAGCCCTCAGCCCTTTCCGAATATCGGCTAAGGCTTCCTTAAACGGGCGGACTCGTCCCGCCTTTTCCGCTTCCAAGCCTTCGTTTAGCAGCTTGAACAGCTCAAATTTCCCGCAAAGTTGTTCATAGGTCTCAATGCTCAAAACAGCAAGGTCGCCCTTTCCGTTTTTGGTAATGAACACAGGTTCCGAATACTCGTGGCAAAAAGATGAAATTTCATTGTAGTTATTGCGCAAATCTGCGCTCGGTCTGATGGCTGGCATAATATCTCCTCCGTGTTAAGTATATGCAAATTATATCAAAATACTCATACGCTGTCAAGCTAAAATCTCGGCCTTTCCACCTCCACCAAACACAATCCCTCATCCCAAGCGGCTTCGTTTGTGGCTTCATCGCAAAAGCGCCGTTTTGAAAAGATGAAATTCAGCCGGAAATCGTCAAGGGCAGCAATCGAACCTCGGTGGCGGTCAAGGACTGCGAGAACGCCTTACGGCGGGATTATCAGAACCGCATGGACGGTTTGGAATCCAAGGTGACGGGCGCGATTCATTGCAATCAAGCGGAAACAGTAGTAAAATAACACTGGTTTTAAAAAACACTTGACATTTTTTATCCTTTGTGTTATCATGCGCCTGTATTAAGAGGTGGTGTAGCTTTTCGCACATCACGAAAACGGTGCGGAAGCAACGCTTCGGCGCCGTGTTTTGTATTTTTGTAGAACAACTTTGAAAGGAAAAATCGAAATGGAAAAAAAAGTAGAATTTGCCGCCGCAAACCTCGGTTATAATCAACAGCAGGTTGATGCTTACGTTGAAACATTAATCCGCGAGTATTCCGCCTTGCATGAGGCGTATACTTTGTTGACGGGGAAACTCGCCGCCATTGAAAATGATAAAAAGACATTGAACGGTCTTTTGCTTGCCGCGAACAACGAAATTACACTGTTAAAGCAGGAACGGGACTCCTTGCCCGGAACTCCGGTTCAAGTTCCGGGAGCCGCTGTCCCGACGCCGGAAATGGTTGGCCGCGCTCTCGTTGACGCAGAAGCTTTAGCCGCGCAGATTGTTGAAAAGGCAGACCGCGAGGCGGAGGAACTGAAAGCGTCTGCCAAAAACGAATTGACCCGGATTTTTGAGGAGCGCAGCCGCGCCATTTCCGAACTCGCGGCGCTTGTCGACCGCTTACAAACCTTTGTGTCGGAAGCGGATCAACCCTAGCTGATTTGACCTCTGCAATATAACGCAAGACATGATTGAAGGGGATTTGGGATGAGCGAAAAACGCGTTCGCGCGGGTACGAAACTTCGCTTAATCATAGCGGTTGTTCTGCTGTCCACCCTGTGTATTTCCTCTTGGCAACTGTGGAAAATCTCCAGCGTGTATTCAAACGAACGGGTGATTCATTTGAAACTGCTGGAATATAAGCCGGTGCCCATGCCTGACGCGGAGAGGGAAGTAGTAAACCAGTCGGTGTTGGACGCTCAGCGAACCCTGAACGCGGATATTGTGGGTTGGCTGACCGTGCCCTACACCAAAATTGATTACCCCTTTGTGCAGACCCAGGACAATGATTATTATTTGCACCGCGACATTTACACGCAGAACGCCGCAGCGGGCACGCTGTTCATGGACGCCGCCTGTAAGCCGGATTTTTCGGGATTCAACACCATTATTTATGGGCACCATATGAAAAACGGAAGTATGTTTGGAACGCTCAAACAGTTCGCCGACAAGGATTTTTTTGAGACCAACACGGTTGGGTATATTTATCTGCCGCTCCGCACCATTACGCTGGACATTTTTGCTTATGTGGTCATTCCCTCAACAGATCGGATAATTTACGGACTTGGCGAGCGCGGCACGCGGGAGGCTTTGGATGAATATATCACAACCGTACGCCAAAAATCGGTTAATTTCCGTGAAATGGATTTTATACCCGGGTGCCATGTGGTGACCCTTTCCACCTGCGCCTATGATTACACAGACGCGCGGATGGTGCTTTTGGCTGTGGCGAAATAGCGGCGTCAAATTTGCGCGAAGTTCCGGCACATTTTGCCGGTTAAGCGGTATAACAGCAAAACGCGATCAATCCGCGATCCTCTGCTTTTTCACGCACGCAGAGTCCGGCGGCGCAAAGCGCCGCCTCCACATCCCCGGAGCGCCGGTCAATCACCCCGGAGCAAATGAATACTCCGTCCGATTCTAAAAACCGGGGAATGTCCGGCGCTAGCGCAATGATCACGTCCGCCACAATGTTTGCGGCAATCAGCGAGAATTTCCCCGTAACTTTTTGAATTAAATCTCCGGTGAAAATTTCATACTTTTCCGCTGGAATGCCATTGACCGCCATGTTTTCGTCGGCGGTTTTTACCGCCACGGGGTCAATGTCCACACCAACTACCCGTCCCGCGCCAAGCAACGCGGCCGCCGCGGAAAGAATACCGCTTCCGCAGCCGATGTCCAAAAAGCGGCCTTCGGGGTTCAGATACTTCTCTAAGAGTTTCAAACACAGACGCGTGGTGGCGTGTGTACCTGTGCCAAAGGCTGCTCCCGGGTCGATTTTTAAAACCGTCCTGCCCTCCCGATCCACCTGTTCCCACGTGGGGCAGATGAGCAGCCGCTCCCCGATTTTTGCGGGCTTGAAATACTTTTTCCACCCATCGGCCCAATCATCGTCACGCACACCCAGAGTTGAAAGCGTGTAGGCAATGCCTGCCGCCTTCAACCGGTGTTCCAAATAGCTACAGGCTTCCGCGGGGATTTCGCCGGGGGCTGTGTAAAAGTGAATCAGCCCGGATGCGCGATCCTTTTGCAAAAGTTCGCTGTCAATCAGATCAATATGCGCGATTTCCCGCGCGCCGGTTTCCAAATCGGAATAATCCTCAATATAGAGTCCGTTGGGCGACACCATCTGCGCGACCGCGGCGGTCTCTTCAAGCCGCTCCACCGGGATCTTGATGGTGATTTCAATCCAGTCCAAAAACAACCCTCAATTCGTATGGGCAGGCCTGCGTGTCTGCCCTGATGACCATAGCGGTCGTTTGCGAAGACATCGGTTCACGTCTACGCCTTTCATTTTACATGAGTTTACCCTATCTTACCGGTGATTGCAAGCAAAAAGTTCATAATACCATCGTTGGGGCTTGATTGAGAATATTTTGTGAATAAATGCGTGTAACCTTGACTTTGCCGCCGCAATCAAGTAAAATACTCACATCAATAGTTAAATGCCAAAGGACGGTTGATACATGGCCAGCGCTTATAAACGTATTCTTCTGAAACTTAGCGGCGAGGCAATGGCCGGCTCACAGCGTTTCGGTTTGGATTTTGACCGGGTGTTGGAAATTTGCGCCAGCGTGAAAAAATGCGCTGACGCCGGGCTGGAAATCGGTATAGTCGTGGGGGGGGGCAATTTTTGGCGGGGTCGTTCCGGCGGAAAAATGGATCGTACCCGCGCAGACCATATGGGGATGCTCGCCACTGTAATCAATTCCCTTGCGCTTGCGGACGCGCTGGAACAGCTTGGCGTTAATATCCGGGTTCAGACCGCTATCGCCATGCAGGAAATTGCCGAGCCTTATATCCGCAACCGCGCGGTCAATCACTTGAAAAACGGCAGGCTGGTGGTGTTCGGGTGCGGCACGGGCAACCCGTTTTTTTCCACAGACACCGCGGCGGCTCTTCGCGCGGCGGAAATTGACGCGGATGTGATTTTTAAAGCAACCAACGTGGACGGCGTTTATGACAGCGACCCCAAGCTTAATCCGGACGCTTGCCGTTTTGAAACCCTTTCTTATATGGATATATTAAAAGATGGGCTGGGCGTGATGGATTCAACCGCAGCTTCGCTTTGCATGGATAACAAAATTCCGATTCTGGTGTTCAGTCTCCAAGACCCGGATAATATCTACCGCGCGGCGATGGGGGAGAAAATTGGGACAATCATCAGTTAAAAATAAAAAAATCAGGAGGAACCTTTCATGCGGGACTTAATCGATTCCACCCGGGAGCATATGCAAAAAACGCTGGCAGTGCTGGATAAAGAGTACATTGCCGTGCGCGCTGGGCGCGCTAACCCCAATATTTTAGACAGGGTTCAGGTGGATTATTATGGTGCCCTCACCCCAATCAACCAAATGGCGGCGGTGTCTGTGCCGGAAGCGCGGATGCTCCAAATCCAACCATGGGACATTTCCACCATCAAATCCATAGAAAAGGCAATTTTGTCGTCTGATTTAGGGCTCAATCCACAAAACGACGGTAAGGTAATCCGTCTCGCCTTCCCGCCGCTCACGGAGGAACGCCGTAAACAGCTGGTTAAAGACATTCATAAATTGGCGGAGGACGCGAAAGTGGCCATTCGCAATATCCGGCGGGAAACGGTGGAAAATTTCAAGGCACAGCAAAAAAAACACGAAATCACTGAAGATGACCTGAAAGACGCCGAAAAGCAAACGCAGGATATCACCGACAAATTCTGCAAGGACATTGATTCAAAGTACAAGGACAAAGAAAAAGAAATCATGGAAATTTAACGCAGGGTCACAGTGCGTGATGCTGTAAATTTTTGGAGTATGTGACGTGTGCTTAAGAAAAAAAGCGAAAACCGCGTTTTGCCGGTTCATATCGCCGTCATCATGGACGGGAACGGTCGCTGGGCGAAAAAACGCGGCTTGCCGCGCTCGGCGGGGCATTCTGTAGGTGCCCGCGCATTCAAAAATATCGCGCGGTACTGCAACAAAATCGGCATCAAGTACCTCACGGCATATGCTTTTTCCACTGAAAACTGGAAGCGCCCGCCGGAAGAAATCAGCGCCATTATGAACATTCTTCGGGATTATTTAAAAGACGCCAAAAATTTCAAAGCGGATAACATTCAGGTGAAATTCCTCGGTGACCGAGCCCGGTTGCCGGAGGATATTCGGATTTTGATGAAAGAGGCTGAAGAGGGTTCCGCTGACGCAACGGGGTTGAAGTTGAGCATTGCCGTCAATTACGGAGGGCGTGGGGAACTCGTGGCGGCGGCAAAAATACTGGCGAAGAAAGCTAAAGACGGGGTAATCGACCCGGAAAATATTGACGAAGCGGCGTTAGGAGGGCAGCTTTACACCGCCGGTCAGCCTGACCCGGATATTTTAATCCGTCCCGGCGGCGAGAAGCGCGTTTCCAATTTTTTAACGTGGCAGACGGCTTATTCCGAACTGATTTTTTTTGACGTGCTTTGGCCGGACTTCGCGCCAAAACATATTGAACAGGCAATTGGTTTATATAATGAGCGTGAACGGCGTTATGGCGCAATTGTGTAGGAACCGCCGTTACGGCGGCCTGCGGGACACCCGGGACACCTGGTTTCCTTTTGTAAATTTCGTATGTTGGAGCGGTTAAATGCTGAAACGGATCGTTACCGGGATTGTGGGGCTGGCGCTGTTTGCGGCGGTGATTTTTTTTGCGAATCCTTTGGTTCTGAACTTGGCACTGGCCGCGGTTTCCGCCATTGCCGTCTACGAAGCGTTGCATCGTACCGGTATGATCAAGAACCCCGCGCTGGTGGCTGGAAGTATTTGCTTTGCCGCCGTTGTTCCCTTTCTTGAAAATGACACGGTGGGAGAAGTCATACTTGCGCTGTATGTATTCTTCCTGCTGGCCGTCTTGCTGGTCGCGCATAAGACCGTGACACCCGGGGATGTCAGTTTGGCGTTTATGTTTGCCGTGACGCTCTCCTTGTCGCTTTGCACACTGCTGTACCTGCGGGAAATCGCGGATCTTCAGACACTTGGGTTGACCAAAACGGACGGCATATTTTTGCTTTTGCTGGCGGTTATCGGGGCGTGGGGAACCGATATCGGCGCTTATTTTATCGGGCGCTTTTTCGGTAAGCACAAGCTTGCTCCCGCTGTCAGTCCAAAGAAAACCGTTGAGGGAGCCGTGGGCGGCCTGGCGGTCTGCATCGTTTTGTTTTTGGCATACGGCTCGCTTTACGGCGCATACTTTTTAAAAGACGGCGGCAGGGTGTCCCTGCCTTTGTTGGCCGCGCTAGCGGTGATTTGCGCACTGCTTTCCATGCTTGGCGATTTGTCTGCATCCTGTATTAAACGTGCCGCCGGCATTAAAGATTTTGGGAATATTTTTCCCGGTCACGGTGGTATTCTTGACCGTTTTGACAGTCTGCTCACCGTTGCTCCTGCGGTTTATCTGCTTGTTCAGCTCTTACCGGTGGTAGTGAGAAACTAATCAATTGAGAATTGAGAATTGAGAATTGAAAATTACGGTACTCGGCTCCACCGGTTCCATAGGCGTTCAGGCGCTGGATGTCGCGAGAACGCATGGATTTGAGGTTGCGGCATTGGCGGCTGGCCGAAATATTGACGTGCTGGAACGGCAAACACGTGAGTTTAAGCCGAAATTGGCCGCGGTGTGGGATGAAACAGCCGCAAAATCCCTCCGCGTTTCCCTTGCGGATACTTCTACCCGCGTACTCGGCGGAGAAGAGGGCGTTTTGGCGGCAGCGGAGATTAAAGCTGAAATTTGCCTGAACGCGGTGGTAGGCATTGCCGGGTTAAAGCCTACGCTGGCGGCATTGGGCGGCGGCACAAAACGCCTTGCCCTTGCCAATAAAGAAACGCTGGTCGCCGGAGGCGAGTTGGTGAACCGGTTGGCGGCGGAAAACAAAACGGAAATCATTCCTGTGGACAGTGAGCATTCCGCCATTTTTCAGTGTATATCCCATTATAATTCTCAAATGAACTCCGCAGAATTCGTCAGCAAGCTGATTCTCACCGCGTCCGGAGGCCCGTTTTTCGGAAAGGGGCGCGCGGAATTGGAAAAAGTCACCAAAGCGCAAGCCCTTTGTCACCCTAACTGGAACATGGGCGCGAAAATCACCGTAGATTCCGCTACCATGATGAACAAGGGTCTCGAAATTATAGAAGCCGTAAGGCTGTTTGGCTTGCCACAAGAGCAGGTAGACGTGGTTGTCCACCGTGAAAGCGTTGTCCATTCGCTGGTGGAATTTTGCGATGGATCGGTGCTGGCTCAGCTTGGAACCCCGGATATGCGGGCGCCCATTCAGTTTGCCCTTACCTACCCCCGGCGGTTGCCTTCGACCGCTCGACCGCTCGACCTGATAAAGCTAAAAAGCCTTACGTTTTATTCGCCGGATGACGAAGCGTTCCCGTTAATGCGCGTTTGCCGCGAAGCCGTTGCAAAGGGCGGTTTGTGTCCCGCAGCCGCCAACGCCGCGAACGAGGAAGCGGTGCGCCTGTTTCTGACTGATAAAATCCGGTTTACAGATATTTTCACACTGGTGGAAGAAGCCGCCAGCCGCCAGCCGCCGGATTCCGCAGACAGTGTGGAAGCGATTTTCGCCGCCGATGAAGAAGCGCGGGCGCATGTGCGATGTAACTCCCAATTAGAAAAGGTGTGTGTTTTATGAGCTTTTCCGCCGCTGTTTCCTTTCTTACCATCTGGCGTAACGTCTGGCCGGTGCTGGTCGCTATACTGGTTTTTATCATCATTATTATGATTCACGAGTTCGGACATT
Organism: Oscillospiraceae bacterium; assembly: GCA_031273775.1. Classification (GTDB taxonomy): domain Bacteria; phylum Bacillota; class Clostridia; order Oscillospirales; family Acutalibacteraceae; genus JAISRF01. The sequence continues at coordinate 3,691 of JAISRF010000011.1, read as the reverse complement.
TTCTGTTTGCCAAGCTGTTCGGCGTACAGGTGAATGAATTCGCAGTAGGCTTTGGCCCGAGCCTGCTCAAAAAGAAAAAGGGCGAAACCATGTACTCAATCAAGGCCATTCCGTTCGGTGGCTACTGCGCCATGGAAGGTGAGGACGCCCAATCGGACAATCCGCGCGCGTTTAACCGCAAAAGCGTCCCCAGAAAAATGGTGATTATCGTGGGCGGCGCGGCGTTCAATCTGATTTTGGGCTTTTTACTGGTGTTTGGCGTCACCGTGTCAGAATCCACTTATGCCAGCCTGACGGTTGCGGATTATGAAACAGAGATAGATTCCCCGACAACGAATGAATTTCTTCAGCCCGGAGACAAGATTTTGGAAATCGGCGGACGAAAGCTCTACACATACAGCGAAATCAGCTATATGCTGGCATTGACCAAAGACGGCGTTGCGGATATGACCGTCCTGCGCGATGGGAAAAAGGCGGAGCTTCAAAACGTGCAGTTCCCAAAGGCGATTTCCTGCGAAAATCCCGATTGTAAGACGGAGTCAAAACACTACCCGGACGAGTATTACAGGACGCGTATATATCTTACAAAGGAACAGTTTGACGACCGCGACATCCTGTGTCCCGTGTGTGGGACGGTGAATAAGGATCCGCAGAAATACACGGTGGTCGATTTCCGGGTAAAAGGCTTCCACAGGACATTTTTTAACGTTTTTACACAGAGCTTTAAAGAAACTGTCTCAACGGCAAGAACGGTATGGATGTCACTGTTTGACATGATTACCGGAAAATTCGGGTTGTCCGAAGTTTCGGGGCCGGTGGGTGTGGTCAAAATAGTCAGTCAGGCGGCGGCGGTTGACGTGCGCAGCCTGATGAGTATTATGGCGCTCATCACCATTAATCTTGGAATTTTCAATTTATTGCCCATTCCCGCGCTGGACGGCGGACGGCTCATTTTCCTGATTGTGGAGGGAATCCGCCGCAAGCCCGTTCCCCAGAAATATGAGGGGCTGGTTCACGGAATCGGATTCGCGGCGCTGATCGTATTTATCGTCCTCATAACCGGAAAAGACATTATCGGATTGTTCAAGTAAAGGCGAACTGTGTTCGCGCGAAATGCGATACGTAGGGAAAGATTATGTCAACCAAACAAGTGAACGCGGGCACGCTTAAAATCGGAGGCGGGGCAGCCGTTTCCATTCAGTCAATGCTTAACGTCCCGGCTCAGGATATTGCCGGAAACGTGTGCCAGGCGCTTGAGCTTCAGGCGGAGGGCTGTGAACTAATCCGCGTGGCCGCGCCAAACGCTAAAGCTGCCAAGCTGATTGAAGCCCTGAAAAACGCCCTCACCGTGCCGGTTTGCGCCGACATACACTTTGATTACAAAATCGCCCTTGCCTGTGTGGAGGCAGGGGCGGATAAAATCCGCATCAATCCCGGAAATATCGGTGAAAAAGAAAAAATTCGCGCCGTGGCGGCGGCCTGCCGCCGGCGAAAAATCCCCATCCGCGTGGGAGTGAATTCCGGGTCTTTGGAGCGGGAAATCCTGCAAAAATACGGCGCGCCCACGGCAGAAGCGCTTGTGGAAAGCGCCCTGTACCACGTGTCCTTGCTCCACTCTTTTGATTTTGACGATATGGTCATTTCCATGAAGGCCTCTGACGTCCGCCGCATGTATGATGCATATGTTCTCGCGTCAAAAATCACAGAATATCCGCTCCATTTGGGCGTCACGGAAGCCGGGACCGAGCAGGCGGGTGTCATCAAATCGGCGGCGGGAATCGGTGGGCTGTTACTTCGCGGAATCGGGGACACGATCCGGGTTTCGCTCACCGCGGATCCCGTAAAGGAGGTGGCGGCGGCAAAGCGGATTCTTTCGGCCGCAGGTGTGCGCCGGTTTGGGCCAAACGTGGTTTCCTGCCCCACCTGCGGGCGCACAAAGGTTGATCTCATATCGCTTGCCCAGGAAGCGGAGAGACGGTTGGCAAGCTGCGACCGGAACATCACCGTTGCCATTATGGGTTGCGCGGTGAACGGCCCGGGCGAAGCGCGGGAAGCGGACATCGGCATTGCGGGTGGTGACGGTTGTGGGCTTATCTTCCGGCGCGGCGAGGTGCTCCGCAAAGTGGAGGAAGCGAAACTGCTGGATGAGTTGATGAAAGAAATCGAACGGGTTACATAATATAGAATGGAGACTACATAACATGCCGAACCTGTGGGACTTGTTCGCCGAAACCTTGCCGGACATGCCGGAAACGCTGAAAACCACCGAGGTGCAAAGCGCCCGGGCGGATACGGAAAACCGCAGCCTGACGCTGCGGCTTCATTTTCAACGCGCTTTTGAGCGGGAGCTGCTGTTTGAGCTGGAACAGCAGCTGAAATCCGTGCTTGATCTGAACACGCTCGAGCTTGGCGTGAGCTTTTCGCCGGAAGCCTTCACGCCGGAAACTGTGATGGAACTGGTAAAAGACTTAAAGCGTTTCAGCGGTATTTACAACGGCTTTTTCGACGGCGCGGTTGCGTCCCAAGAGGGGACAAGCCTGCTCATCACCCTCAAAACGCCTGTGCCGGAGCGGTTTGAAACCGAAAAAGTGGGAGAAGCCCTTTCCGCCAAAATCAAGGCGGAATTCGGATTGGAGTTTGATGTCCGATTCGCGGCGGCGGACGGCGCCGCGGAAGAGCAAAAGAAGCGCCTTTCAGGCGAAATCAAACCGGAAAAGCCCAAAACCGCGGAAAAAATTCAGCGCACAGAGCCTCCAGCGGACGGATTGCCCGTCTACTTGGATTCGGCAAAGCTCATTTATGGCCGACCGCTGAAACCCAACGTGAAACCCGTTCCGATCCGTGAATTGAATCAGGATTCCGGCGACGCGGTCGTGTGGGGCGAGGTGGTAAAATGTGAAAAAATACCGGCGCGGTTCGGAAATAATAATCGGGTTCGCATGATTATCACCGACCATACAAGTTCATATATAGTCCGGTTTTTTGCGGATGGCGGCGAGCTTGCCAGACTGTCAGCGCTTGTGGAGGGAGCGGCGGTGCTAATGCGCGGAAGGGTGACCGAAGACAAATACGAGCATGATTTTATTTTACAGGCGGACAGCGTTGCTCTGCTTGACCGATATGAGGAACAGGATCTTGAACCCGAGAAGCGCGTGGAACTGCACATGCACACCAACATGAGCCAGCTGGACGGCTTGACCCCGGCCGGTCAGCTCGTCAACCGCGCCTACAAATGGGGGCACGGCGCGACGGCCATCACCGACCATGGGGTGGTGCAGGCGTTCCCGGAAGCTATGAACGCCGTGGATGCCATCCGTAAAAATGGCGGAGATTTCAAGGTGATCTACGGTGTGGAGGCCTATTTTGTCAACGACATGGTCGAGGCGGTATTCGGGCAGAGTGACCTGCCTTTTACCGGTAGGTTTGTGGTGTTTGATGTGGAGACCACCGGGCTTAACGCACACGACTGCCGTCTAACGGAAATCGGCGCGGTGGCGGTGGAAAACGGAGAAGTTGTAGGCGAATTTTCCAGCCTAATCAACCCGCAAACCCCCATTCCCGCCAAGATTGTGCAATTGACCGGCATTACGGACGCCATGGTCGCCGAAGCGCCCTTGGAACTGCCAGTTTTGAAGGATTTTCTGGACTTCTGCGGAGAAGCGGTGCTGGTCGCGCACAACGCGCCTTTCGA
>JAISRF010000217.1 GCA_031273775.1 Oscillospiraceae bacterium | reverse complement strand
GGGAGGATTCGCTTGGCTTTGAGGGCGATGACGGAAACGAGGACACCGACCCCGTAACCCCGCACCTGCGCGCCATGGACGCGGTGAACCCTAATGACCGCTGTTTTGCCGAGGCGCGTGCCGCGGGAGTAACCACCGTCGTCACGGGGCCGGGCAGTTCCAACCCCATTGCGGGGCAAATGTGCGCCCTGAAAACCGTGGGCGCGCGCGTGGACGACATGCTCCTGCGCGCGCCGCTCGCCATAAAGCTTGCGTTAGGTGAAAACCCGAAAACCGTGTACCACGGTAAAAATCAAGCCCCTGTCACACGCATGGCAACGGTGGCCTTAATCCGCGAGGCGTTTTTGAAAGCGCAGAAATATTTAGAGCAAAAAGGGCGCGCGGATGAAGATTCCGACTTTGACCCGCCGGAATTTGATATAAAAAGCGAGGCGCTCCTTCCAGCTCTAACCGGCGAAATTCCGGTGCATATTCACGCCCACCGGCAGGACGATATGTTTTCCGCACTGCGGATCGCGGCGGAATTCAATCTGCGCCCGGTGATGGTTCACGGCACCGAGGGACACCTGATTGCGGAGGTTTTGGCAAGAGAAAGCGTCCCCGTTCTGTGCGGACCTAACCTGTGCGATCGTTCCAAACCGGAGCTTTCCGGGCTTGATCCCGCAGCGCCGGGGAATTTGAGCCGCGCGGGCGTAAAAATAGCTCTCATCACCGACCACCCGGTGATACCGTCACAATATTTGAACCTGTGCGCCGGTCTGGCAATACGGGAAGGCTTGGACAGTGAGACCGCGCTGCGCGCCCTTACGGCTGACGCCGCCGAAATCTGCGGGCTTGCGAGCCGCGTGGGAAGCCTTGAGCCCGGAAAAGACGCGGATTTTTCGGTATGGAGCGGCGACCCTTTTACGTTGGCCGCAAAGCCTTTCGCCGTGGCGATAGATGGGGTTTGGATCGGATAGACGAGCACGAGCCGCGCCCTTTTTCGGCTATTCACCAGTGCTGTCCCTGTATTTCCCGGGTGTCTTGCCGGTTTTCATCCTAAATATCCTTATGAAATTACTGAGGTCGGTAAATCCCGCTTTGGACGCTATGTTTCCGATTGAAAGTTCAGTCGTCACCAAAAGCTCCTTCGCATAAGCGAGGCGATTATGCATCATATAATTCTTGGGACTGTGCCCGGTCCATTTTTTGAACTCATGAGCCAAATGCGAAGAACTGAGAAAAAAACGGTTTTCCAAATCACTCAGACGGATGTTTTCGGCAAAATTCATATCAATATACTGTTGCATATCCAAAATCTCCTGTTTAACCGTTTTGGTCGGAATCGGAAATTGCTCACGGTGTAAACGGTAGCAGTGGATAATAAGCAGACGGAATATCGCTTCGATTTTTTCCTTTGAATATGAGTTCGGCTGTTGATATTCCCGCCACAGCGCATCGAAAAACGCTTCCGTTTCACTACCGCATGCGTTCATGTCGAAATGATGACAAAAATTCTCAGGGCGGTTGATAAACACTGATTTCAGCTTGAATTCCGGCAGTAACACATTCAACTGATCGGGAGTAAGCAAGATGTAAATCCTGCGGTAGACATTTGAAATCAATTGTACGCAATGTTCTTCCGATTTACCAATAAACAACAAGCTATTTGCACTCGCGGTATAGGATCGTTCCCCGATTATAAATTTCACCGTGCCCTCTTTGATAAAAACGACCTCGTACGCGTGATGAATGTGCCGTTCAAATGGTTTCCGCTCTTCCGAATAGAGGCATTTCAAAAATATGTTTGCCGTCTTCAGCATAACTCATAGTCGAGCAATCCGTCTCGACACTCCTTTCCGGACATTTGTGATTGTACTCACCAAAGATTATCTTAATGTAAGCGTCCATGTCAACGCAATTCGCCCAATAACCTTGTTTTTACATAAATCTTCGCAAGAAATACATTTGCATTTTTATCGCGTATAGGCTATCATGACAAGCGTAATTGTTTTGTGGTCATTTGCTCAAGGGATCCTGTTTCACATTGCAACTGAACAACCGTCCGCAAGCTGACATGCCATATACGACAAAAAATGTGGGGTTGCATCAATATGCGTCATTACAGACTGGATGAACTGAAACGGGCGTTTGAGGCGGATTATGCCTTTTTTCAAAACCTTAAGGCGCCGAATTTTTTGCGTTCCGCCGCCACGCGCCCGGAGGCGCTTGAAATCCTGCAGTTCGCGGAGGAACATCTCGGTAAGGATATTCCGTGCCTACGCTATTCCGATTATAAAACCTACCATACCACCGGATCGCGCAGCGAGTTTGAGCTTGCCGTTTTCCGCCGGAGGGACAGGCTTCAAGCCACGGCTGTCGCTGCCGTTTTGAGCGGTGATCCCCGTTTCTTCCGCGAAACCGAGGATTTGCTTTGGACGGTCTGCAACGAATACACGTGGTGTCTGCCTGCCCACAGCGCCGACTGTACCCTGCCTGTTCCTCCGCCTCCCTTCGAACCGGAAGGATTGATTAAAACCGCACCAGTACCGCAACCGGTTCAGTTGGATTTATTTACGGCAGAAACCGCTCTTGCTCTCACGGAAATCTGTCATTTGCTGGATGACCGGCTTTCCGCTCTGGTGAAGCACCGGATACGGACGCTGGTGAAAGAACGGCTGATCAACCCGTTTATGAACCTCTCTTTTGAGAGCTTCTGGTTTGATGATAACTGCAATTGGGCGGCGGTCTGCGCCGGTTGCGTGGGTATGGCAGCGATGTATCTGATCCCTGAGCCGCAGCCTTTGGCGCGGATTATCTATGCCGTGCTTGCGAGCGTTGAGTGTTTTCTTTCCGGGTTTGGTGAGGATGGGCTAACCACCGAAGGGCCTTCTTATTGGGAATACGGTTTTGGATATTTTTGCTTTTTCGCCCAAACATTGTTTGAACGAAGCGGTGGGCAAATCGACCTTTTCGCCGATGAAAAAGTGAAAAAAATCGCCTTTTTCCCGGAACAAATTTTGCTTGCCGAGGGGCAAGCGCCGAATTTCGCCGACTGTCGAAGCGATTATCGCCCCTCCCCCGGTCTGGTCAGCCTGCTTAAAGAGAAATATCCCCGCCTGTTGCTTTCCGCCCACTCCTCCGAGGTTTTCGGCGAAACGCGAAATACGGTATTCAAACCAACGCACTGGCCGCATTTCAGCAGAAGTTTCTTTCTGCGGCAACCGCAAATCAACGTTCTGCCTGACGGTGACCGATTCTTTGAAAGCGGCGGTTGGGTCATTTCCCGGAACCGTACGGAGCATGGCTTTTTCTCGTTCGCCGCAAAAGGCGGCCATAACGGCGAAATGCACAACCACAACGATTTGGGCAGTTTTATCCTACATTATTCCGGCGAGGATTATTTGTGTGAACTGGGAGCCGGAGTTTATGTTCGCGAGTCTTTCGGTTCATTGCGCTACACCTTTTTGAACAATTCCTCCAGAGGTCACAGTGTGCCGTTAATCGGCGGAGCGGAGCAGAGTCCCGGAAAGGACACGCGGTACCGTTCACCAGAGGCCGCCTTGTTTTGCGCGGAAGTTTTGCGTGCGGAATTTGAAGAGAACAAAGTTTACTGTGAATTTGATTTGACAAAAGCATACAGCACAGCGGTTTTGGAACGGTTCACCCGTGCTTTCACGCTGAATAAACAAAATTATGTGTTATCCCTCTCCGACTGCTTCAGGTTAACCGGAGATGTCTCCGTCACCGAACGATTTGTCACCCGGATCAAGCCGGAAATTTCCGACGGACAACTTTTGATTCGCGGCAAAAACGGGATCTGCGCCGTTAACTCCGCTCAGGGAATTATGCCGGAGATACGTTCAGAGGTACTGGAAAACAATGATCCTCTCGCCCGCGAAACGGTCTATTTCATTGATTACACGGCGGTTATTAAAGATGGCGCGTTGGATTTTAAATTTTATTTAAAGGGGTAAATGTATGAGCGCAATAGTTATTAGTAAATCTCTTTCACTTTGCGAGGATTTTGATGTTGTGGTGGCGGGCGGTGGCCCGGCAGGCTGCGCGGCGGCTGTCGCGGCGGCGCGGGAGGGTGCTAAAACCCTCCTTTTGGAGGCGACCGGCGCTTTAGGCGGAATGGGAACGGGCGGACTTGTCCCGGCGTGGTGCCCTTTTTCGGACAAGGAAAAGCTGGTTTACCGCGGGCTTGCCGCTACGGTGTTTCATCAAGCAAAGGCAGCCTCCCCGCACATCTCTCCGGAAGACACCGATTGGGTTCCGATCGATCCGGAAGCGCTTAAACGGGTTTACGATTCTTTGGCGCAAAAGTATGGCGTTACCGTACTTTTCAACACCTCGCTTTGCGGTGTCCAAACGGATAATATTCATGTCACCGCGGCGCTTACCGCAAGTAAAGAGGGATTGAAAGCATACCGCGCCCCAGTTTATGTGGACTGTAGCGGCGATGCCGATCTCGCGGTCTGGGCAGGTGCGGAATTTGCCGCGGGGGATGAAAAAAGCGGCGAACTAATGCCGGGTTCTCTGTGCTTTTCATTGGCCAATGTAGACATGTACGCTTATCTCTATGACCGGAAAAACGGTCAAAAAACCGGCGGTCTGCATCCACTGAACAAAAACAGCTCGGTTTATGATATGGCAAAGGATGAAAAATATCCGCTGATCCAAGACACGCATCTTTGCTCAAATATCATCGGACCTGGGATGGTGGGCTTTAACGCCGGGCATATTTGGAACGTGGACAACTCAAAGCCGCAAACCGTTTCCGAAGCGATGATGGAAGGACGCCGTATGGCAGAGGAATTCCGCGCCGCTCTTGCGGAATATTTCCCCGCCGCTTTCGGTAACGCTTTTTTGGCCGCGACCGCTCCGCTGATGGGAATCCGTGAAGGGCGGCGTATTGTCGGCGATGCTCGTTTAACCATTGATGATTACATTGCTCGCCGTTCGTTTGAGGACGGAATATCCCGAAACTGCTATTATATTGACTTGCACCGTTCACGCGCGGAATCACAGGAACGCGCGGCGGGCAAGCCGGCGGCAAACAACGGGGGAATGCGGTACGGCAAAGGCGAATCCCACGGAATTCCCTACCGCTGTCTCATTCCAAAGGGCGTGGACAACGTGCTGGTAGCGGGTCGTTCTGTCTCCTGCGACCGCCAGCTGCAAGCAAGTGTCCGAGTGATGCCCAACTGCCTGTGTATGGGAGAGGCGGCAGGGATCGCGGCGGCGACAGCGGCTGCCCTGCACGGCGGACGGGTGCGTGAGGTGGATATTGTAAGGCTTCGCGAACGGTTGACAGAGGAAGGCGCGTATCTGTAAAATATAGGCGCTCCGGTGTACACTAGCGCGCCACCTTGTCCACCGTCATATGCTCACCGTTTATGCAACCATCCGACCATAAAATATTACCACATGGCGCTTGAAAAGGCAAGCGGTTTTCAGAAGCCGTATTGGGATTTACGGATTAACCCCTATAATAAATACCGGCGCACCGTTGAGTTCCACGGAAGCTTTGCCGTTTTGCACCGGATATTTTTTGGCGTTACCCATGGTGTCCACCACCGTGACCTCGCTGCCGAACGCTTCAAACTCGACCTTTTCAGAGCTTTTCCACTGGCTGTTCCAAGGTAGGCAGACATACGGGCGGGTCATCATGGTCATGGTGTCCGTGGGCAGGGGCGCGCAATTCGACCACGCCACCACCACGTTTCCGTGGGCGGCTGTATCGGCTGTAAAGGCTCTAACCTTGCCTTGGGTGTATCGGTCGTTTATTTCTACGGTTCTCACGCTTTCAAGCGTCCGGGTCATTCCGGCGAAGGAAGCGGCGGAGGGCTTCGGCATAATGCGGTCGAAATAATCCACCCAATAAAACTGCCCGAAATTATACTCAGTGTCGCTGTACGCCGCGCCGATGCCGCTGTTTGAATAGTCGGTGAATCCGTAGGTCATTACACGCTCAACACCATATGCGAGAGCAAGAATGAAGCAACGGGTGTTATATTCCGCCATGGTGCGGAGATCTGTCCCCTGCCGGCCTCCGGGCGCGGAGCAATAGCCGGTTTCGTGGATATAGATTCTTTTTGATCCGATTTGATCGACGGCGGCGCGCGTGCGCTGAAGCGACTGCTCCACGTGCCAGGTTTGAGAGGAAGAAACCTTCAAATCCGGTGAATAAGGCAAACCGTAGGTATGCAGATCGATAATGTCGAATTCGTCCCAATGCTCGCCCAGCTTGTTTATCCACGCCGTCTGCCCGGCGCTGATCCCGGCGCAAATGTGATTTATCCCGTATTTTTGTTTCATGGTCAGGCCGGTTTTAAACGTGGAGCCGTAATAGGTGCTAAACGCCTGTTCAAGCGTCTGATTTCCGTTAATGACCTGCAAGTTCAGTTCATTTCCATAGACAATATCCGTGATGTAATCCTTGTAATAATCAACCGCCGCGTCACCGTAGCTGCTTCCGATTAAATAGAAACCCAACCGCTTGCATTCTTCAAAAAGCGCCTTGTCCGCATCGGTAGTTCCGGCAAAAAGAGCCGCTGTTCTAAGGTTTGCCACGCCGATCTTGCTCGCGAGATTCAAAAAGTCCATTGCCCAACCGCCGGTATTTTGAATCTGGTTAACGCCGAACGGGCTGGTGGAGGTGTACCGATACTCGGTATCCGGCAAAAGGAGCAGCGGATAATATTCGCGGTAGACATATCTGCCTGTCGCTACGACAAAGTTCAAAAAGAAGATTCCGTAGTTGTTATCCGCTTTGATTTTCACGCGCCGGTTTGCCGAAAAATCGACGGGGAGACTACTGTTTATAAAGATGTTGGAATCAAGCATATGCCCATAATAATCATATAACTCATACCGCACGCTGTATTGCAGCGCTTCCTTGGTGAGGTTGGTCACGTTGAGGTTTAATTCCGCCTCATCGCCGATAAAGACCGTTGAATTGGGTTCCGCTTCGCTGACCGGGGCAATCCCCGCCGCGTAATCCGAACCCTGACCGCCGAAAAGTGCCATATAACGGGAGTTTCGCCCCTCATACACCTGTTCGAACGCCAAATCGTACTTTACCGTGGTTTTGAACGGACTTTCGGAGGAGGCGAGAGCGTCACCGAAAAACAGCGGAATGTCCACGGCGGGGTACGCGGTGTAGAGATTGGAATAATTTTCCGGAATATCGGAACTGCGGAGAAAGGTATACAGATAATGCCCGCTGTCGAATTTATTGACGGTGACGTAGCTTTCTACCTTGCGATATGGAAAGTCATCGTTTTCCGGGTATACCCACTCGTAATTGAGGGTACGCTCAACGGGGATCAGAATTTGATTGCCGTCCTCATCATAATCGTAAATAAAGCTTCTCTTCAAACGTGAGCCGGACGACGAAAGCGATGTGCTGCCGGAAACGATCAGATCAGAGGTGACCGACACGCCGGCCGGGGTAAAAACATACCGGGTCTCAATCTCCGCCGTAACGCCGCTTTTGCAAACGCCGTCATACCGCACAATAACGCCCCGATCGCCGTTGACGACGGTACGCTGGAACTCACGGAAACGCATTCCCTCCACCACATTGCCAACCGACCAATAGCCCGCGCCGCGCGCCGCGTCTTTGAGCTGACCGTTTGCGTCAAGAAACGACAGCACCTCTGAACCGTCCTGAGTGATCCCGTAGGCGTAGCCCGCGCCCTCATAATAGTATTGAAGCGTGTCTTGTTTGTTGAGAAGCGACGCGCTGTTGTCCACAGGAACGGGAACAGGTTCGCTGTCGCTACTTTCCTCGTCAAGTTCCTCGTCTGATTCCTCGTCAAGTTCCTCGTCAAGTTCCTCGTCCACACTGTCGCCGGCTTCTTCACTCTGTGCCTGTGAAACAGTCTCCGCTTTGGAGGAATTGGAGGGGTTTGAAGAAGTACCGCCGCCGGAGGCCGCGCCGTCTTCGCCCGGGGTGGGTCCGGAGCTGGCGTTGTTAAAATCACCGCCGGAGGATTCCACTCCTTCTCCCACAGGTAGCGACTCCGTTCCGATGAATCCTTGGGAGGTGTTGGTCCCGGTTTCCGGTTTACAGGCGGGCAGACCTCCGCACACCAGCGCGGCCGCCAACAAAAAATAACCCAGCTTAAACTTTTTCATCAGATGAACCCTCCGAAATAAATATTGAGAATTATTGTTTTTTCGCTGCAGCGCGTCCGTTAGGTGCTAATATCATCCAACCAGACCCGAACGCTCAACCCCCTGGACAAAAAACCTCTGGCAGATGATATAGAGCAAAATAACGGGCAGAACCGCAAGGAGCGTGGCGGTGTTGACCAGCGATGACGCATATATGTCCGAAAGGGTTTGCCAGCCGCCCAAATATTGTGTGATGGTGGTTCTCACGCCGCGCATCACCTGAATCATCGTGGTGAAACCCGGAGAAAACAAATTTGAATAAAAGGTATCGTTCCATTGCCACACAAAGCTGAGGATAAACGCGACCAGCATGGTGGAAAGCGCGTTTGGCATCAAAACGCTGAAAAAGGTTCGCCACGCACCCGCTCCGTCAACGTACGCCGCTTCTTCCAGCTCTTTTGGAAGGCCCCGGAACGTTTGACGCAAAAGGTAGATAAACAGCCCGCTTCTAATCCCCATCCCGGTAGCGGAAAGCAACAGCATCGGCCACGCGGTTTGCAGCAGGCTTGCGCCCTCGCCGTTGTTAAAAATACTGACCATCCCAAAAACGTCAAACTTTTGAAAGACCGTATAAAGCGTCAGGCTGTAGGTTTGCGGCGGAACAACCAGTGTCCCGACAACCAGCACAAACGCGAGGTTTCTGCCCCGGAACTTGAACCGGGCAAAGCCGCACCCCGCCAGTGTGCAGGTGGCAAGCTGCAAAAGCGACAACCCGCCGCACCAGCCGACGCTCCGCAAAAGCGCTGGCCAATAATGCATCAGCGCGCCCACCAGACGAACATTTTCGAGCGTGAAATGGCGGGGAACCCAGCGAACGGTAATGTCGTCAAGATCCGCCCTGCTCATAAATACCTGCGACATTTTCACCAAAAGCGGATATAAAATCACATAGCTGATTCCGATAAGCAGCAGAAGACGAACCGCTGACCACAGCCAAGGCGCGATTTTCTTTGCTTTTTCAAGTCGCTCGGCGCGCGCCGCAAGGGCGGAGACTCCGGAGACGCGGGCGCGTTTTGTGTCAGCGATCATAATAAAACACCATCCGGGAGAGAATGAAGGTACACACACCTAAAATCGCAGCGATAACCGCAAAATATATCCAGCCCATCGCGGAGCTCAGCGAAAAGTCAAAATTGCCTTTGAACGCGGTATCGTCAATCATTTGCATCACCTGATTGTCAAAAGAGGTGAAGGAATCGATAACCGTGAAAACAAAACAGGTTAAAATCAGCGGGCTGACCATCGGGAACGTGATTTTCCAGAAGTTTTCCCACGCGGAACCGCCTTCCACCTTAGCCGCTTCATAAAGCGAAGGGGAAATTGATTGAAGCCCGGTGAGCAAAATGACTATCTGAATTCCTGAAAGCTCAATCACCCGGTAAACCCCGTCCACCGCGCCGGAGATGACGGAAACGGTAGATTCACTGATATTCGCCGCCGCAAGATAATCGGAAAGCTGCTGGGTAAAAGAAACCGAACTTCCGCCAAATGTATCTTTATAAGCGCCGAACCCGTCCATTGCGCCCTGCAAGCGGTCAGCGCTGTCCAGCGTCATCATCGCGGCGGAAAGAAAAATCACCGGCAAAAAAAGAATGAGACGAAAGGCCGTGCGCCCTTTGAACCTTTGGTTGAGAACAGAAGACATAAAAAAGCTGAAAATAATGACAAAAGGCGTGGTCTTGGCCATATTGATCAGTGCGGTAACCAGCGTTTGGAGGTAGTCCGGATGGACTTTCAGTGCGGTGATATAAGACTTGATCCCCTGAAACGCGGTTTGGTAGCCGTCCGGCGTTACACCAACGTTTGCAAGGCTGAACCAAAAGGATTTCGCCACGGGAACAACGAAGAATAAAATCAGCCCGATAAACAGCGGCGTCATAAACAAAATACCGCTCCGCGCCAGACGGATTTCCAGCTTTGAACGCCCCTCGGGGCGCGAAAACAAATGCTTGACCGCCGGAAGGTTCATAGAACCGCCTCCTCGTATAATATGATTTGCGGGGCGGATTTTTTTATTTTTCAACCGCAAAAAATCCACGCGCCGGAACGCTGACGCCGCCGAACTCCACCGCGGTGTCCGCGTAGTTGACATAAACGACCGCTCCGCTTCCGAAAAGGCTTTCGGTCAGCGTTTCGCTGAGCTTTTTGTGGGAGATCAGAGGCGTTTCGCCGATTTTTTGCCGCAGTTCCACCAGCTCACCGGCAAAGACGCGAGCTTCCTCAATGCTTCCGGTATATTGCCTGTTGTAGTAGTCGTCCGCCGTATCCACCGGCTTTTCCGGTTGGGTGAACACCCAGGTGTAAGAGATCCCCGCGCCGATTTCCACCGCCCGCAAAAACGCTTCGCGGGAGTCCGCCGTTTCGTTCAGCGGCGCGGTACAGTAAGCCACGGAACCGCGAACCGTCATCGCGTAAAACGGGACGGTTTCGTCCTCGATGATATACCCGCCGGATTTATCTGGAAAATCCCAAATTTTCGAAAGGTACGCAAACGAATAATAGCTTCCGTGATCCGCGGAAATGTGTTTTTGTGAAAGGGTTTTTAGAAAGCGCTCTGTCCCCTCGCGGATCGCTTTTCGATCTTTGTACCCCGCGGAGTTAAAATCGCTGTCCAGAGAGGCGACGCCGTCTTGCAGATGAAGCCCCCGCAGCTTCTGCTTTTCCATTGAGGCAAGGAGCTTTTGGGACTGAGTTTCTAAAAATTCGGCGGACAAAAGGGTGGCCGCGTTTGAGTGGTCAAGGACATAACGGGCAATGAAATCAAAGGAATATATTTTCGCGGTGTCTTTGCTGAGCAGCCGTGCGGCCAGACTTTTTGGGACATTATACGCTTCCCGAAACCGAACGGAAATGTCTGTCCGGGCTTTTTCCTGCAACTCCGCCAGCGCCTTGGAACCGCCAAGCCCGGGGAGCGGTTTGACGGTGTCCAAGCGTTTTTGCCGTTGGCCCCCGTTGACCGCGTTTGTATATTTGAGCTGTGCCGGAACGCCCAGCTCGTTCAGAATCGTCAGCGCGTCGTCAAAGCCGGTCAGAGGGGCGACGGTTTGGTAATTAATGCCGAAAAAGCTCTTCCTGACCAAAGCGGACGCGGTCAGCTCCAAATTTAACGGGGCGGTTTCGCCGGCGTTTTCTTTAAGAACACCCGTCTTCAAAAGAAGAGCGCGGTAAACGTTTGCCATTTTTGAATAATCCGCCGCCTCCGGCAAAAATCGGTAGGTTACGGTCAAATTCCCGGAAAAACGCGCCGGAGCCGTGATGACAGTCGTGTCGTAGGCGTTGAAGCTGCCCGTGACCGAAACGGTATCGTATGCCCGAACCTCGAAAAACGCGCCCACGGTGTTAAATTCGCAAATCCTACCGGAAACGTCCGCCTTGATCCCGGCGCACTCATACCCCGCGTCAATCGTCCCCAAAAACGCGCCATCGCTGTGAGAAACACCGAAAACAGGAAGCACAGAGGGCGGTGCAACGTTTTTTTGTTCCCAGTTGCCCCGCGCCTTGTCCTCACCGAACAGCTTCACCCAATACGGTTCCGCGGCGCGTTTACCGTTATTGTAGTGTATGACCGCACCGCTTCCGTCCGGAACCAACATTTTACCTTCGGTCTGAGCGTCGCCGCTTCCAAAATACGGAAGAAGTTCCAGTCGCACAACGGGATATGTTTCGCTTTCTTCAATCCCGGCCGGGTCTACCCACGCCTGCAGCCCGTCTTCGGTCAGCCGGTAGTGAATGGCAAGCTCGTAAAAAATTTGCTCTTTATAGGTGTTTTCAAGCCCGTTATCGTTGCAGTCAAACGCCAAATCGTCGTGGGTGTACCCGGCTTTTTCAAAGAGCTTATATACCTTTTCGCCGATGTAACCCGACATTTTACTGCGGACATAAATATCGTGGTCTTTGAGTGAGGGAAAGGTGGCGACCAACGTTGCGCCGAGCTCCGCCTCCAAATCCTTCAGGACATACAGGTGGTAACGCTCAAGGATATAATCCCGATCCTCCTCCTCCAATTTATCAAGAACTTTTTCCTCCATACGCTCCCTGGAAATAAGCAACGGCAACCAATCTTCCTGAAACTGCTCCTGCCCGACGCGGTAACGCACGGTAAGCGTGTCCCCGTTGATGGACGCGGTGTGCTGACCAAGCGCGACCGACTGGGAAAAGCTGTCGATCGCCGTCAGCGACTCGCCGTCAAAATAATAGAGGATAAACTGGCTGGCCAGGTTGTTTTTCACCGACGGAATCGCAATCGCGTCCTCTGCCCGGTTTTCCGGGTTTGAACGCCAGAACTTACCGGTTCGTTTATCAAGCGCGGCCACCTCGGCGGTTTTTGAATGATAATAAAGCTCATAACCGGCGGTTTCGCTAACCCTTTGAAACTCGCCGCTCTCTGAAACCGGCGCGCCAGACAGCGCCGAACCTGTTTCACCGGCGGTTTCGGCTTTAGAGACCGGCGTTAAAACAAGCGCGGCGGTGAGAGCAAGCATCAAACAAAAAGCCTTGATTTTCAAACGTGTTTCCTCCATATCAAAATGTGAAGCCGGCCAAAACCCGGGGGGAATCCGAATATGCTAAAGCCTGAACGCGATCTCACGGACAACGGATTTGACGAATTGAAAGACCTGCTGCAAGAGGTTCAAAAATAAGAGGCCCAAAACGATGATGAAAAGCATGGCCAGCAAGGTCAGAACAAATGTGATAACGGATTTGGTCATCGAGTAGTCGTGTATGGACATATTCGCCGCCAAAAGCAGAAACAAAGCCCATATCACCGCCGCCACGCTGATAAAAGTGTATATCGCAAGCTCTGTGCCGGATAAAATATGGCTGAGAAGAGTCAACGGGATATTGACCAATATAACGGGCAGCAACGCGTAAATATTCGCAATGCTGATTTCCCGAAAGGTTCCACTCCCGTTCATCAGCGTAGTCAGGCTCCAATTCGCAAGGCAATAAAGAAGATATATGCCAATGATCAGCGGCAAAAGAAGCCATACCGTCACCGTTTCCGGGGACACGTTGCCCACCAGATACCCCGTGCCGTACAGGCGGATAACCATCGTCAGCAAGAGAGCCGCCATTAAAACACCCGCGGATTTTAACGTGCCGCGCTTTTCGGATTTGAGACACCAAAACCCGTCAAACGGGTGAACCAAAACATAAAAAGCATATCGGACGCCCTGTGCCACTTCCATATTTGTCCTCCCTCCGGAAATTTTTTGTTTATTAATATTCAATGGTTTTTTGAGTTTTATCAACCACCGTCCCGGGATTTACGCCTGTGCTTGAATTTTCTGAAAAATACCAAAAACGCGACAGGCAATATCAGCGCGAGGAATACGGCCAAAATCCACCGAATATTTCTGTATATCCAATCGGCTCTGTATTTCCCAAAAGCGCGGGCGTAGAGTTCCTTGCTGCCGCCCAGGCGAAATTTTTCCATGGCCTGGACATAATTTCCGGCATCGAGATATACCTTACCTATTTGAAGGTGCGCCAGTTCAAAATGGCTGTTGATGGAAAGGGTTTTCTGCCACGCCGCAAACTCATCGTCCCAGCGAAGCTCGCTCTGCGCCGTCAACCCCTCGTGAATGGTCTTCGCGTACGCGGTGGGGGAAAAAACCGTGAAACACCCGCGTTCCTTGTCCGCGACGGCAATCCGGTCGTCCGAAAGCCACGTGAGCGCGGAGGGCGCGTTGAACCCGCCGGTCTGAGGCGCGAGAATACCGAAGGTGAAAAGCATATATCCGTCACGGTT
>JAISRF010000215.1 GCA_031273775.1 Oscillospiraceae bacterium | reverse complement strand
TTCTCAAGTTCTAGTTGGAGAAACAGAATGAATATTACCTTATCACCGGGCGCTTTGACCGGAACAACTGCCGCGCCGCCCTCCAAAAGCGTTTCGCACCGCGCCGTTATCTGCGCGTCGCTGGCGGGCGGAGTGAGCCAGATTCACAACATCGACCTTTCGGACGACATCCTCGCCACCGTCAACGGGTTAAGGGCTTTGGGCGCGAAAATCACAGAATTCGGCGATTCGCTCTTGGTTGACGGTGGGGAAATATTCCGGAGGTCACACGCGGAGATAGACTGCGGGGAAAGCGGCTCCACGCTGCGGTTTTTGGTGCCTTTGGCGGCGGCGGGCGGCGTTAACTCGCGGTTTTGCGGGCGCGGAAGATTGCCGGAACGCCCTCTGAGCGTGTTCGCAAATCTGCTGCCGAAGCACGGCGTGGCCTGCCGGACGGAGGGCGGCCTGCCGCTGGAAATCGCCGGCAATTTGACCCCGGGCAGGTTTTTCGTGCCCGGCAACGTCAGTTCGCAGTTTATTTCGGGCTTGCTGATGGCACTGCCGCTGTTAGACGTGGGCAGTGAGATTTTTTTAACCACACATTTGGAATCCAAGCCGTATGTGGATTTGACCGCGGAGGTTATGTCGGCGTATGGGATTAGATTAGAGGAGTTCAAAAGCGGGTACAAAATCCGAGGTGGACAGGCGTACAACGTCCGACGATTCACCGTTGAAGGCGACTGGTCAAACGCCGCGTTTTTTATTGCGGCGGGCGTTCTGGGCGGCAGCATTTCACTCACAGGGCTGAACAGCCGCTCGCTGCAGGGCGACCGCGCCGCGTTTGCCGTGTTCCGCGAATTCGGCGGGGAGATTTCGTTCCAGAGCGGTGTTCTTACGGCCAAAGGCGGGGAGTTGCGCGCCCTTGACGTGAACGTGTCTCAAATCCCCGATTTGGTTCCGGTGATTGCGGCGGCGGCGGCTTTTGCGGCCGGCGAAACCGTCATACGGGGCGCGGCTCGCCTGCGGGATAAAGAAAGCGACCGGCTGGCTTGCTGTGCCGAAAACCTGCGCCGGGCCGGGATTGAAGTTTCTGAGGACGCGGACTGCCTGCGGATTGTTGGGGGCAAACCCAAAGGCGCGGTATTTTCCGGATTTGGCGATCATCGGATTGTTATGGCATTTGCGGTTTTGGCGGCATACGCTGAGGGAGATTCGGTGATTGAGGGAGCCGAGGCCGTGCGGAAGAGCTTCCCGGGATTTTTTGAGCGGATAAAAGAGCTGGGCGCGAATGCGGTGGAAAAATAAAAATTGAGAGTTGAGAGTTATGGGTTCGTTTATCGGCGAAAATTTGCGGCTTTCGGTGTTTGGGGAAAGCCATGGCGAAGCGATTGGGGCGGTGCTGGATGGTCTACCGGCGGGGACTCTGCTGGATTTTGACAAAATCCTCGCGCAGATGGCGCGGCGCGCTCCGGGCGGGGTGGCTTCAACGCCGCGCAAAGAAGCGGACATTCCCAGGATTCTTTCCGGAGTTTACCAAAACCGCACCACGGGCGCGCCGCTGGCGGCTATCATCCAAAACACATCCGCACGCCCGGGCGATTACGGAAATTTGGCGGATATTCCTCGCCCCTCCCACGCGGACTACCCGGCCTGGGTGAAATACGGCGGACACAACGATGTCCGCGGCGGTGGGCACTTTTCGGGGCGCCTGACCGCTACTCTGGTATTCGCCGGGGCGGTTTGCCGTCAGATGCTGGAGGAGCGTGGCGTGACGGTCGGAGGCCATGCGGCGCAAATCGGCTCTGTTATCGATGAAAGGTTTGATCTCGCCAACGTTTCGGCGGATTTATTAAAAAAGCTTTCCTTAGCGTATTTCCCGGTGATTGACGTCGAAAAAAAATCCGCCATGCTGGCGGAGATTGAGGAGGCTCGTCAAAACGGGGACAGCGTGGGCGGTGTGGTGGAAGTTGCCGCAACAGAGCTGCCCGCGGGACTGGGAGAACCCATGTTCGGCGGCGTGGAAAACCGGCTGTCCGCCCTTTTCTTTGGTATTCCCGCCGTAAAGGGTGTGGAATTCGGAAGCGGATTTGCGCTTTCCGGAATGCGGGGCAGCCAAGCCAACGACGCGTATTTTATGGATGACGGTGGGGTTCGGGTAAAGTCCAATCATAACGGCGGCGTTTTGGGTGGGATTACGACCGGCGCGCCGCTGATTGTCAGGCTGGCCATAAAGCCGACGCCCTCCATTTTCCGGGAGCAGGAATCCGTGAGTTTGTCAAAATTGGAAAACCGCCCGCTGAAAATCAGCGGACGGCATGACCCCTGCGTAGTGCCACGGGCGGCGCCGACGGCGGAGGCGGTTTTGGCGTTCGGACTTTTGGATTTGATTATATCACGTAGTCCGGATAAGCCGAAATGAACAATGAACAGTTGTGGCGTTGCCTTTGGCGGCGAATTTAAATTGCCGCGGCGCGCTTCGCAGAGTGCGTTACTTCGCTTCGGGAATCTCGCGGTAGAGACCGAAACGGAACAGTAAGGTTTCATCCTCCGGAAGCTCGCACCGGATACGCGCCCGGGAAATAATCCCGCCTTGAATCAGGCTGGTCAGGCCCACCAATTGTGCCAGTTTGGAACGCAGGTTCAGGCAGTCGCCCTCGTCGCTTTCCAGATAAACGTTGCCCTTGCAGGAATCCAGGGTTTTGATAAAATCCTGCACGTCAAAATCGTGGAGTTCCACGCCGCTGTTAATCGCCATGTTAAGTTTCCTCCCCTGTTATTCGATTTCATTCCAATGTATACTTGAACCGATAAGTTAAATATACGTTGTTTTCGGTCAGATGTCAAGTTTTTTTTTGGTTTGAGTCAGAGTAATCACATGTTAAATGTTTAACACGCGATTACCGTGAATTTTATGTGATTTTCCTTGACAGTTCAGTAAAAAATAGCTATGATATATTTGAGTTATATGATCGAAAAAAGGAGTTGTTTCCTTATTCTAACCGGCATCATTCTCGCGGACAAGCCGGCGGGCTTCACGTCCTTTGACGCTGTGGCGAAGCTCCGCCGAGTCTGCGGCACCAAAAAAATCGGCCATGCCGGAACCCTTGACCCCGCCGCCACCGGAGTCTTGCCCATTTTCACCCACACTGCCACCCGGCTGATTCCACTTTTACCCGACCATAATAAGGTGTACAGAACCGTAATAAAGTTGGGCGTACTGACCGACACTCTGGACGCCCGTGGGTTAATCCTGCGGGAAGAGAAAACCGCGGTCACGGCTGAAGAATTCGCCGCCGCATTGCACTTGTTTTTTGGAAAACAAGTGCAAACTCCGCCCATGTTCTCTGCCGTAAAGGTAAACGGTCAGAGGCTGTATTCCGCCGCCCGGCGGGGCGAAGAAATCATCGCGCCTCCGCGGGAAATCGAAATCTTTGACATCAGCCTGATAAACGCGGACGAAGAAAATCAAAGCTTTACCGTTAGCGTGTCCTGTTCCAGGGGGACATATATCCGACAATTGGCGGCGGATATTGCGGTCAGGCTCGGCACCGTCGCCCACCTGACTCTTCTCCGCCGCACCATGGCCTGTGGATTCACGATTGAGCAGTGCGCGCCGCTTTTGGACATTGCCGCCGATGCCGAAAAATATATTTTACCGCCGGACGAGCCCGTAAAGGCATACCCGTCCGTGTTCGTGAGTCCCGCGCAGGAAAAACTGTTCAGGAACGGCGGCCAGCTTTTTTTGGAACGCCTGCGAAATTTCACGCCGGGGGCGGAGTTTGTGCGGGTGTACGGCGGGGACCGGTTTATCGGCATGGGCGCGCCGGACGAGGAGCGGGGCATTTTGAAAATCAAGTGCGTGTTTTAGGCGGATAGCGGATTAACGTTCCGCGCCCGGTTGACAAACGCCGATAAATAGAATAAAATAACAGACACAAACCGATTAACAAGGAGCTTTGCAATGAGCGGACAACGAAACGTAAACGAACTATATTCCCTGTGGCGCGAGCGCGCCGTGCTCGACCCGGATTTACAAACGGAACTGGCCGGGATAAAAAATGACGATTCTGCGGTTGCCGACCGTTTTTACCGTGACCTTGAATTCGGCACGGGGGGACTTCGCGGCGTGATCGGCGCGGGAACCAACCGTGTGAACGTGTACACCGTCATGCGCACCACACAGGGGCTGGCCGACTACCTGAACTCCAAACCCGGCGCGTCCCGTAGCGTGGCCATAGCCTATGACAGCCGAATCAAAAGCGATTTGTTCGCACGGCTGGCGGCGGAAACCCTTGCCGCCAACGGGATTCAGGTTCATATCACCCCGGAACTGGCTCCCACGCCCATGCTGTCATTTGCCGTCCGGGTGCTCGGTTGCGGCGCTGGAATCGTCATCACCGCCAGCCACAATCCAGCCAAATACAACGGTTACAAGGCCTACGGCTCCG
The DNA here is from genome assembly GCA_031273775.1 of Oscillospiraceae bacterium. Classification (GTDB taxonomy): domain Bacteria; phylum Bacillota; class Clostridia; order Oscillospirales; family Acutalibacteraceae; genus JAISRF01. The sequence goes on along the minus strand of JAISRF010000215.1, from coordinate 105 downwards.
ACGGTTGCCAGCTGAACCTTGAGGACAGCGCCATTGTCCTTGAAAAAATTGAACATGTGGATATGTTTGAAGGCGTAAAGCGTGTTGATTTTGACGCCGCCGTTC
>JAISRF010000058.1 GCA_031273775.1 Oscillospiraceae bacterium | reverse complement strand
GCTTCAAACAGCTGGCCGCTACCGCAAACTCAATGGTTTCCTGCGGCGCGCAGCCGTTCAGTGAGGCGAATATCAAGCCGCCGCCAAAGCTGTCTCCACCGCCAACCCTGTCCACAATGTGGATGGGGTATTTCTTTGAAAAATGAAACGCACCGCCTGTGTATAGCATGGCCGCCCAATGGTTGTCGTTGGCGGACACGGATTCCCGCAACGTAATGGCCGCCTGTTTGAAGCCAAAGCGTTCGGTTAACCGCTTTGCCACCTCTTTGTACCCCTCATGGCTGACCTGCCCCGCGGTTACGTCGGTGTTCGCGGCATGAATGCCGAATACATCCGCCGCGTCTTCTTCGTTGGCAATGCAGACCTCCACAAATTCCATCAGCCCCGCCATCACCTGCCCCGCTTTTTCGCGGCTCCACAGGTTTTTACGGTAGTTGAGGTCGCACGAAACCGTCACGCCCCGTGCCTTTGCCGCCTTACAGGCGTCGAGGCAGATTGCCGCCACATTGTCGCCGAGCGCCGGGGTGATACCGGTGAAATGGAACCAGTCGGCTCCTTCGAAAATGGCGTTCCAGTCAAAATCGGAAGCCCGGGCTTCGGCAATTGATGAACCCGCACGGTCATAAATGACCTTGCTGGGACGTTGTGACGCGCCCTTTTCTAAGTAATAAATCCCAACGCGGTTGCCACCGCGGCTGATATTTGACGTGTCCACCCCAAACCGGCGCAGAGAATTCACCGCCGCCTGCCCGATTTCGTGCTTGGGTAACTTGGTGACAAACGCCGCCTCCAACCCGAAATTGGCCAAAGATACGGCCACATTTGCTTCCCCGCCGCCGTAGGTTGCGCCGAAAGTTTCCGCCTGTACGAACCGGGTATATCCCGCCGGTGCAAGCCGCAACATAATTTCCCCAAAGGTCACAACGCGTTTCAAATCAAAACACCTCATTTATATACTGTGAATTAACGCATTACGAATTGCCCTGTATGCCCTCTACAATTTCCCGTGCTTCTTTGCAAAGCCTTTCCGTTTCGGCTAAATCCGGCTTAATCATCCAGCTTCCGCCGCAGGCGAGGATTTTTGGGCAAGAAAGATACTCCGCCAAATTCGCCGGGCTTACCCCACCCGTTGGTATGAATTTGACCTGCGGAAACGCCGCAGCAAGGGCTTTTATGGTTTTAAGGCCGCCGTAATTTTCCGCGGGGAAGAATTTCACCGTTTCCAGCCCCATATCCAGCGCCGCAATGATTTCCGACGGGGTGGCGCAACCGGGGAACACGGGCAAGCCAAGTGCTAGAGAACGCTCGACGACCGCGCGGGAAAAACCCGGCGACACAATGAATTTCGCGCCCGCTGTGTACGCCCGTTCCAGCTGTTCGGTGTTAATCACCGTACCCGCGCCCACCAAAATATCCGGGGCTTCATCGGACAAAATCTGTATGCTCTCCTGGGCAGCATCGGTGCGGAAAGTGACCTCCGCCACCGGCAACCCGCCGCTGACCAAGGCTTCGGCCAAGGGCAGAGCCTGATCGGGCGAATCTAACTTAATCACCGGTACCACGCCGACCTTTTGGATAATTTTGGTTACGTATGACATTTTAAACTCTCCTAAAGCGCTCTGTGGAGCGCAAGTAATCAATTGAGGAAGTGCCCACGGGCTTATTATATCCCAATCTGGCTTTTTCCGCAAGTGTTTTTTTGCAAAAACATTTTTTGCATTTTCTGGGCAAAAAGCCCTGTTTTCAAGGTTTGAGTGATTTTTCTTCAATTTTTAACGGTCGAAGACCCGAGTGCTTCAACACTCAAAGCAGCTGCACACAAACCGTCCATAAGCCTTGCCCCCTTCAGGTAATATTTCCTCTTTCTCAAACATAAAATGACAAAGCAGAGCGAATATACGAAAGGGATACGCGGTGAGAATTTTATACGGAACGCGCGGTCGTCAGTTGTCGGGGAGACACGTGGCCGCTTTTGTTTTAACTTTGGCGATGCTGGTTTCAGCTGTGTCGGCTTTAGGCATAAGGGGTGCGTCTATGAGTGAAACGGAGCATGGCACTCAACCTTATGTGATTGAGCGGACAAACGCGGCTCCGGATCCGCCGGGCAAGACGGTGTACCTAACCTTTGACGACGGGCCGTCCCAATACACGCCGGCGGTGTTGGATATTTTAGACAAATACACGGTGCCGGCCACCTTTTTCGTACTGGGCAATACGGATCATACGGCGCTTCTGGCGGAAATCGTCAGAAGGGGTTACACCATCGGGCTGCACAGCTACAACCACAAATTTGAACAGATTTACAGATCTTCGGAGGCTTATTTCGCCGATTTGCAGAAGATTGACGAAACGGTCTTTGAGCAAACCGGAATCCACAGCAGGCTGTTGCGCTTCCCCGGAGGCAGCAGCGTTGTCAGAGGGACTGCCCGGGGCATTATGAAGCGACTTTGCCGGGAGGTACAGGAAAGCGGGTATCAATATTTTGACTGGAACTGCGAGAATGGCGATCGAGCCGGGGTGACCACGGTATCGGGCGCGTTGTCCCGAATCAAACGCACGGCAAAGGATCAAACCGATGAAAACATCCTCATTGTGCTCATGCATGACACCGCCAAAGTCACAAGGGATTCACTGCCTGAAATCATTGCGTATTTTAAAGAGCAGGGCTACCAATTTCAGGCGCTCTCAGAATCATCGCCGGCGGTGCACCATCATGTGAAATAAGGCGCTCTTCTGAGCGCCTTATGGGGTGGATTTTTCTGTTTTTTTATTTTCTTCGAGTCAAGTACCCCGCCCCTTGGGGCGATTCCACGAAGATACACCGTTGCTTGCGATGGTGTAATTCATTCCTCGTAAATAAACTGCCCAATCGCCCGGGCGTTGGCGTCCACGTCAATGGAGTATACCCACATCCGCTTGATGGTCGCCGCGCGATAGGTGCCCTGGGCAGGTATCTGTAAATCCTCCTGCCGCCACTTTAAATAGTCGGGGAGGTTTACCATTTCGCCAATCAACTCGCCGTTGGTAAGATCAGTCTTCACCAGCGGGAGTGTTTTCCACAGCAGGCTGTTTATCTCCGGCAGGGAAAGTGTTCGCGCATCCTTCATGATGGCGTCCAGGACGTTGCGCTGGCGCTGATTCCGCATGCGGTCGGTGTCGATTTTTCGCAGACGCGCATAGGCAAGCGCGGAATTGCTCTTTAGATGGTACAAGCCCGGCCCGCCGGACGTGTCGATGCCGTCTTGCGTCAAGCTGGCACCAATCGCGTTGATTTCAACCTGCGTGAGGGTGATATCCACCCCGCCTAAAATGTTGATGATGGATTTGTAGGTGTCGAAATTCACGCTGACATAGCGGTCGATTTTTACACGGAAACCGTTTTCAATGGTCTGGATCAGAAGCGCGGGGCCGCCGTAGGAATGGGCGGAATTCAGGCGGTGGTTGGAGTGCCCGGGGATGGAAATATAAATATCACGAGCCAGGGAAGTCATTTTGAGCTTTTTGTGTTTCTTGTCCAGCGACAAAATAATCATACTGTCAGAGCGTGAAAAGTATTTGCTTTCGCCGATGTCCCGCCCGATTAGCAGGATGTTTTCAATATCCGGGTCGGATTTTAACGGAAGCTGGCTTCCGCCTGCGGCGTTGCCTTCAATTTGGGCGGCTTCTTCCGGGCTCGGTTCTTCGCCGAGCGTGTCCTCCTCATCGCCGGACGGATCACCGGGAAGCAGCGCTTCGGCGCTTCTGTCCAAGCGGTTAAGCAGGACGTTCACGTAGATAAGGCCGGAGGCGAAGCCCACCACCACAAGCCCCAGCAGGGATAAAAGCGCCGTGAGAGTGATTTTTTTGGCGCGGGACATTTTCTTTTTTTCGCGAACGGGGGCTTGCGGGGACTTGTCCGCGTGTGTTTTTGGATCGTATTTTTCGTGTTTCAAACTCAAAACTCCTATGAAAATAATAAAGTGTTTTCCCGGTCGTTCTTGCCATATTACAAAAGCCGCCCCAAAACCGCGTTCTGAACCAAAAATCCCCGAGGCGTCAGCGCGATTCTTCCCTCTTCCAAAACGACCAGCCCGGTTTCTGCCAGAGGTTCCGCTTTTCGAGCCAGCCTCTCAAACCTCTCGCCGCCGTCCGGAAACCGCCGTTCGCATTCGGTTTTGCAAAGCCCCCGGGTCAGGCGGAGCGCGAGCACGGTAAATTCCTCAAACCCGCCGCAGACGCCGTCCGAACGCCTCGGAGCCCCGGAAAAATACGCGTCCAGAGATGGAATATTGTTAAAGCGTTCCCCGGCGAAAAACGAGTGTGCCGCAGGCCCGAACCCGATATATTCCCGGCACCGCCAATATTTCAGGTTGTGCCGGCATTCAGAGCCGGGGCGGGCAAAGTTGGAGATTTCATACTGGTTCAAGCCGCGGCACTCTAAATATTCACAGGCGAAAAGGTACAGCTCGGCCGTTTCGTCGCCGGAAGGCAAGCTGTGTCGCCGGGCGTAAAGCGGGGTGGACGGCTCCGCTTTTAGAATATACGCCGAAAGGTGGCAAATGTCAAGCCCCAGGCAAAAATCCAATGTTTGGCGCAGCGTTTCTTCGGTTTGTCCCGGAATGCCCAGCATCACGTCCGCGGAAAGATTATGGATTCCGGAGGCGCGCGCGGCCAGCACGGCGGCTTGTGCGCCGTTCCGGGAATGGGCACGGGAAAGAAAATCCAACTCCCCGGGGTGTGCCGACTGTACGCCGACTGACACCCGGTTTACGCCGGCGCTAGCCGCCGCTTCAAACACCGGATTTAAATTCACCCCGGGGTTGGCCTCCAGCGTAATTTCCGCATTTTCCGGCAGGCAAAACCTCCCGCGAACCGCGGCGGTAACTTCCGCTAAATATTCCCCGAACAGCGAGGGAGTACCGCCCCCGAAGTAGAGTGTGTCCGCAACCCCTGACTTTGCGGACACGCCCCCGTCAGAGAAGTTGGCAATCTCGCGAAGGAGCGCGTTTTTGTACCGTGAGAGCAAATCCGCGTTGGGGGAAACCGAATAAAAATCGCAGTAACCGCATTTTCTCACGCAAAAGGGAATGTGAATATATATGCCAACACATTCACTCATCCAATTTCAGCACGGCCATAAAGGCCTCCTGAGGAACTTCTACACTGCCAATTTGCCGCATCTTTTTTTTGCCCTCCTTTTGCTTTTCCAGCAGCTTTTTTTTGCGGGTGATGTCGCCGCCGTAACACTTGGCCAGCACGTCCTTCCGCACCGCCTTCACGGTTTCGCGGGCGATTACCTTGCCTCCCACCGCTACCTGAATCGGCACCTCAAACAGTTGGCGGGGGATGTTGTCCTTTAGCTTTTCCGCAATCCGCCGTGCGCGCGGATAGGCCTTGTCGTTGTGAACAACAAATGAAAGAGCGTCCACAATATCGCCGTTAAGCAGCACGTCCAACTTGACCAGATTGGATTTTTCATAGCCCTTAAGCTCGTAGTCGTAAGAGGCGTAACCCTTGGTGCGAGATTTAAGAGCGTCGAAGAAATCATACACAATTTCGTTGAGCGGCAGGGTGTAATGAATATCCACCCGTTCCTTGCCGGTATATTGCATGTCGCGGAACACGCCGCGCCGCTCCTGCGCCAGTTCCATGATATTGCCGACGTATTCGGACGGAGAGAAAATGTGCACGTCGCAAACCGGTTCCTCCGCGGTCACAATATGCGCCGGGTCGGGGTAATTGGTAGGGTTGTCCACCTCCAGCGTTTGGCCGCTTGTCATGTTGAATCGGTACACCACCGAAGGCGCGGTGGTGATGATGTCCAAATTATATTCCCGTTCCAGCCGCTCCTCAATAATTTCCATGTGAAGTAAGCCCAAAAAACCGCAACGGAACCCGAACCCCAACGCCTGAGAGGTTTCCGGCTCAAAGAGCAGGGAAGCGTCACTCAGCTGCAGCTTTTCCAGCGCCTCGCGCATTTCGGGGTACTTCGCGCCGTCCGCGGGATAGATACCGCAAAAAACCACGGAATTCACCTTGCGGTAACCGGGCAGGGGTCGGTTTGCGGGGTTTTGCGCTGCGGTAATCGTATCGCCCACGCGCGCGTCCGCCACGTTTTTAATAGAGGCCGCCAGATAACCCACCTCCCCGGCGGTCAGGCCGCCGCAGGGTTCAATGCTGACCGCCCCCCGCCGCCCGACTTCCAGCACGTCATATTCCGCGCCGGTCGCCATCATGCGAATCCGCAGCCCGGGTGCGATTTTTCCCTCCATCACCCGGAATAGCACCACCACGCCCTTGTAGGCGTCGTAATAGGAATCGAAAACCAAAGCCTTGAGCGGGGCACCGGCGTCACCGGAGGGCGCGGGTATTTGCGTGACGACCGCCCGCAGCACCTGCTCAATGTTGACGCCGCTTTTGGCGGAAACGCGGGGCGCGCCGGCGGTCGGAATGCCGATAATATCCTCTATTTCCTCAGCCACGCGCTCGGGATCCGCAGAGGGCAGATCGATTTTGTTGATGACCGGGATAATTTCCAGCCCATGGTCAACCGCCAAATACGTGTTGGCCAGCGTCTGAGCCTCAATCCCCTGCGTGGCGTCCACCACCAGCACCGCACCCTCACAGGCGGCAAGGGATCGGGATACCTCATAATTAAAGTCCACGTGCCCCGGCGTGTCGATTAGGTTCAGCTCATACTCTCGTCCGTCCACGTCCTTATAATACAGTGTAACGGCGTGCGCTTTAATGGTAATGCCACGCTCCCTTTCCAGATCCATGGAATCAAGCAATTGCTCCTCCATGTCCCGGTCGGCCACGCTCTGGGTCACTTCCAGAAGCCGATCGGCCAGGGTGGACTTCCCGTGATCTATATGGGCGATGATGCAGAAATTCCGGATGTTAGACTGTGGATATTCCACGCGCACTCTTCCTTTTGTAACGATTCCTTACACTGGCAATTTGAAGGTCATGGTGATTTCGCCCGTTTCCTTGTTGACGGTCACTTGCCGGTTTTCCAAGCCCATTTCCTGGCCGGTCGACATTTTATACAATCCCGCCAAAAATTGCATACCGCTTTTCATTACCTGTTCCAGTTCGGCTGTTTTCGTTTTGCTTTCAACCACCTCGGGCTGCCGCTCTTTGGCATCGTCTTCCCTGTCATACGGTTTATCCGTGCCGGCGCTTGCCATATCAGCAGGAACAAAATCCTCCGCACCCCCCTCGTCCGGTTCAGGGAATCCTTCTTGCGCGTCACTTGAAGTCTCTTCGGCTTCCGGATTTTCCGGCGCCCGGTTTACAAACGCCTCTAACTGGTCAATAAACTGTGACCGGCCTTTGGAGGAAAAATCGACATAATCGGTCTTGCTCCCGTCGTCCAAAACGCCTTCAAAGAGATTTTGCTTGACGAGTAAACCGACCGCAATCTGCTGTTCAATCGAATTCTGGGTAATTAGGTTGTAAATCGTAAGGTGGCTGCTCTTTTGTCCCAATCGGTCAATGCGTCCGATTCGCTGGTTCTTTTTGGCGGGATTCCACGGGAGCTCAAAATTGATCAACGTGTCCGCGACCTGTAAATTTAAGCCCGCGCCCCCGGCTTCCGTGGACAAAAAAACCTTGCACTCCGGGCTGCTTTCAAATTTTTTGATTAGGTCACCCCTTAATTTGACCGGAACCTTTCCGCTCAGCTCAATAAAACCGACCTTATTCTCCCTGAGCATCCGGCCAATCAATTTATGCGTCTTGACCCACTCGGAAAAAATGATTATTTTTTTATCGCTTTTTTTCAGATCAAGCTGTTCGAAAAGGATACTTTCCAATTCCTGCAACTTCGGCGATATGTTCGTTTCTTCATCGATTAGATAGGTCGAGTCGCAGACCATGCGCATATTGCAAAGCAGCAGCTGCATTTTTTGCATGTCATAGGCGGTAAGGAATTTTTTTCGCAGGAGACTTGCGATTCCCTTGGCGTACGACGCGTGATATTCTGCCTGCTCGGGGGACAATTCAACGGGGATGTCTATCTGCGAAACGTTCGGAAGCTGATCTAGCACGTTTCTTTTCTCGCGGCGGATCAAAATATCGGACAGCATTTTATTCAGATTTTGCAAGTTGTAATACCCGTTGATTTTGTTTATTCTTTCGGGGTCGAATAAGCAATGCTGGTATGAGAATTCCCACAGCGGCCCGAAAAAATACGGATCAATTACGCTGACGATCGAAAAAATATCAATCAGCCGGTTTTCAATCGGTGTACCGGTAATCACCAGCGTATGCTTCGCCGCCAGCCGTTTGATGGCCGAAGATGTTTTGGTCTCAAAGTTTTTTACTTTTTGTGCCTCGTCAAGAATCAGAAAATCCATTCCGGCCTTATTGATGGCAAGGTTGTCCCGGAGAATGGTTTCGTAATTGACAATGAAGAAATAATATCCGCCGTTTTGATATTGCGCTTCCCGTTCCTTTGGCGTACCGGTTACCACAAGAGCTTTTTCGTCCGTAAATTTTTCAATTTCTTTTTTCCATTGGGATTTTAAGGTCGCGGGACAGACAATCAATGTTTTGGCAAAACCGAACACCTGCTTCTTAAGCACCGCGGCGGTCAAGGCCTGAACGGTCTTGCCCAGACCCATCTCATCGGCGATAATCGCCGCTTTTTTAAACAGGACAAATTCCGCCCCCTCCTTCTGATAAGGGAAAAGCTCAGTTTTAACCGGCGAATAGTCGGGCGTATAACTGTGTGCCAGCTCTTTTAATAAGGATTGCTCGAAGGCGCGTTCCACTTTTTCCTTGACTTCGGGGCGGACGCAGATGGTTTCAATGTCCTGAGCGTCTGTGATAAAATCCAAAAAACCTTTGATTTCAGTTTCATCGTTTTCGATGGATTTTTGATTTTTGAAGTAACGGCCAATCAGGTTTTGAGCGTTTGAGGGTAAGGGATAGGGATAAAACCAGCATATTTTATATTCATTCAGCGGGTCGCAAAATATCTCAATGAAAGGGAATGTTTTGTCCAACCGATCGAACAAAACACGGTTTTTCTTTAATTCGCCGAACGTGTACATGATATGTTTGGTAGTTCCCAGCTTGTTGAGTTTGGAATCCCAGCTGTCGCTGTACCCGGTTTCCGCTTCAAAGTCGCGAAGGAACACCTTGTAACGCACATTATGCTCGTTGAACAAGAGGTGGTCGCCGTAAATATTGTCGGCCCACTGAATTCGGTATGACGCTTTTTCGGCTTTTTGCCTTCGTTCGTCAAGCACACGCCTAATCATGCCCTGGCGGGAATATTTTTTATGTTCGATTTTCTCTTTCGGATTAAGAATGCAGAGCTCCTGCTCGTATTGCAGCAAACAGGCATATGAATTCCGATCCCACTCTAGGGGTTTGCCGCCGATTTTAGGCGTAAATCCCGCGATGCCGTCCGGATTTTCATGAATCTGCAGTGAGTATTCCACGGCTTCGGCCTTGTCCGAGGTATTGACCAAAAAATCAACCGACACCGCCGATTGAGACAGGATTTGGCAATCGCAGTTGTTAAATAAAGCTTCACCGCAAGCAATTTCCTCACCGGACAGCCGCGACAAAACCTCTTTTTTGATGAGTTCAAGATTTATACCGCTTGAGCATGTTAGCGCCATTTCAATGACCACCCCTAAATGATAGTACCCCAATGGGGATCCGGGCGCGCGCAAATTTAATTTTCCGATTTTTCCGTCACTTTTCACCGAAAATGATTATACCATAGCACATTCTGTTTTTCAACTTAAAATTTATTGACGCCATCCACCTTTTCCAACACGGCGGTGTAACCGGGCCGCTTGACAGCACAGGGTACAGGTGGTAAACTATGTGTACGATACGTGGGGGAAACCACTGTCAGTCAGCGGCAAGCTTGCAGCAACGGCTTGCTGCTGGTAGTCTGCGTGAGATGTCCATGTTCCTAACAAAATAATCACCCTTTTTTGTAAGTACGGAAATAAACATCCATCCTCTTGTGCAAACTCTTTATTTTCAAGGCTTTCCGAGTTTTCGAGGAAACTATATATTGTGAAGGAGAAAAAAATATGTCGGTAAAAATTACTATAACGGGTGACCTCGGGAGTGGTAAGAGCACTGTTTGCGGAGAGCTTCGCAAAAAATATGGACTGCAAATCTTTTCAACAGGGACAATTCAAAGAAAAATTGCTGCCGAAATGGGCATGTCCACTTTTGATTTAAATAAGCATAGCGAAAGCAATCCGGAAATAGACGAATTGATAGATGGAGAATTGATCAAACTTTCAGATTTTCAAGACGACATTGCTATAGATTCAAGAATGGCGTGGCATTTCGTGAACAACACTTTCAATGTTTTCCTTACAACGGACGAAACAATCGCCGCTCAAAGGGTCATGTCTGATCTAAGAGGCCCCACGGAGGAATATACAGATGTCCAACATGCAAAAGAACTTTTGAAGGCAAGAAAAGCGAGTGAAAATTTACGATACAACCAAAAATATGGCGTAAATTGCTGTGATTTATCTAACTATGATTTAATAGTGGATACTACTGATATTTCTCCGGAATGCGTTGCTGATGTAATTATGGAGCAGTACGATAAGAGGGACACAAACAGAACGGATCCGATTTTTTTGATTTCCCCGCTTTGCTTGTACCCAACACAGAATATCAGAGCTACCTCAATGGACACTATTGACAAATATGTTTCCATGATTTCTGATGGTGAAAATATTAATCCTGTTGATATTATTTTTGCCAATGGCTTTTTCTTTATCTATGATGGGCATCACAGGATCAGTGCGTATTTCAGATCAAAAAAAGCTCTTGTGTCATGTATTATGTTAGCTCAAAATCAGGAAAAAGTTGCAGGTGGAATGTCCGCCGGCCAATATGCAAATCGGGAATTTAACTTGTCAAAGGCGCATGATTGGGAAGAGTTAAACACTTTCAGATACCTAACATACCCATCTGAAGTAGTTTAAACGCTTATATGCCGATTTGGTTCGCACAAAAAGCGAATCCCCGTTCACGCGAGGATTGCATTCGCTTGATGCTTGCCGATATCGGCAGATATATCTTCCGCTGTCTCGTACCACGTGGGTGCGGCTTTTGACAGCGCTCGCCGCCGTGCGCCCTTACTCGTCAAATATGCGCGTGTGCAAAACGGTTGTGTTCTCAACCTTCTCGCCGCGCATTAGCTTTAACAGCGTCTGCGCCGCGCGGCCGCCCAGACTGTCCGCGGCGGGTCCGACTGAAATCAGGGAAACGGGTAGCGGAAAAAAAGACTTGATATTGTCAAATCCGGCGATTACTGTATTTTTCTTCCAACCGGGTCTGATCCGGTTCAAAACGCGAACGGTCTGTAGTGCCAGAATGTCGGAAAAGCAAATGATCGCGGAGGGGGACGACTGCGTTAACACCTCTCGCAGCGGTTCATAATTCGTCGCCGTAACGGGAATCACATGAACCCTTCCGGCATCATACGGTACGCCCTGTTCCCTGTGTGCGCGGATATAACCGTCCAGTCGTTCCCGGGCGCTTGAAATTTGCTCCGGGCCGTTGAAAAAAAGAATA
>JAISRF010000053.1 GCA_031273775.1 Oscillospiraceae bacterium | reverse complement strand
GTTTTGCTTCCTTTGTTTTTACTGATGTTCCGATATGCCATTATGATGTTTCCTCTGGATGTGACAATCTCCATTAACCGCGTGAAAGCGTTACCTTTCAGGCTGTCGGCGTAAAGCCTGTCCAAAGTTGACTGACAATCGAAATATTCAGCGTTGCGGAGTTTCTGCTTCTTTGGTATTTTCTCTTTTGCCATAGTCGGCGTTCTCCTTTTGAGGGGATTTTCGCCTTTCTTAGTCTTACTCGAACCTACGGATTACTTGTTTTTTTACTTACTGTTTCAAAATCGACTCGCGGCTGTTGCTCCGCTCCCATTACAGGAGTTTCAACGCTCGTGCCGCTACTCTCACCGAAATTAAGGACGATTATATCTTTAATGAATTTCTCGTCCAACGACCCGCAACGGTTTGTTTTATACGTTTTCGGCTTTCCACGTTCCGATATTCATATCTGTGCATATGCCCTTAGGTGACACCTTTAAGCCAGCGTACTTTGGCGATACCTGTAATATCGCAGGGAGTTTCATACTAACAACTTTTACTCGTCCCCATACGCGCCGCCATAAGCGGCAACCGCATTTCTGCGGCTCATTCGTCTTGACCCGTACATTCAGTGTTTCGTCAGTGCTTTCTCACGGCACATTCTCACCATAGACATTTTGTAGACCCCCGGCGTATCATCTGCACACAGCACCTCTGCCGCGCTTTCGTCAACCGCTTTTCAGCGTTGTTACGGCAAACTTCCGCCGACTTCCGCGAGCTCTCGAACATTTCGCGTATTGCGCCGCTAATGCCCGTCGCAGTCTTAGGGCAGGCGTTTCAGGGCGTTACCCCATCATTCCACCTGTCGGAATACCAGTTCTTTGAAACCAGTATTCAATGCTCCTTTCATTCATTGGTTTTATTATTTGGCTTCACGCCTAACCTTTTCAGTTAGGAACGTGTCGCACTGTTGGCGAACTCGTCCATCAGCAGATGCACCGGCACAGGCAACGCGCCGCCGTACTTGTGGTCGGCGATGTGGAACAGGGCTTGAAACAGTTGCGTGTAGAGAATGCTGGCAAGGAAGTTGAAGCTGCTGTCGTTGTCCGGCAGGATGATGAACAGCGCGGTTTTCTTTTCGCCCAAGCTGCCCAAATCCAATTCGTCGGTCGCCGTCAGGCTTTCCAGCGATTCAAGGTTGAATTTCTCCAGCCGTGCCGCAAGGGTAATCTGAATGGATTTCAGTGTCTTGGTGGAACCGCTTCGGTAGTTGCGGTAGTATTTCAGTGCGATATGGTCTGGACTTCGCATTTCAAGCCGGTCAAACAGAATATCCAGCGGCGAGAGCGCGTTGTCGTCGCCCTCCACGCTATCGGCGGCGCGTAGAAGCTCCATCACCATTGGGAAACTCTGCTCGATTTTCGGCGCTTCATAATGCAGATAAAACACCAATGCCATCAGCAGCATAGAAGCCGCGTTGTCCCAGAAGGGGTCTTGCGACTGACTGCCTTTGGGTGTGGTCGCTTTGAACAGGTTGGTGACAAGCCGCTGCACATCGTTGTCGGATTTGAGATAGACAAACGGATTGTAGCAATGGCTCTTTTCCATATTGATGAGGTCAAGCACACGCACCTCCATGCCGCGCTTTTTCAGCAAGCCGCCCACGTCGCGGGTGATTTCGCCTTTGGGGTCTAAAACTACAAGTGAGGTGTTGGCTTGCATGGCGTTTGGCTTGGCGTAGAAGCGTGTCTTGCCCGCGCCCGAACCGCCGACCACAAGGGTGTTGAGGTTGCGGCGGTGCTTCTTGCCGTCCAGCCCGATTCGCACGTTTTTGGTCAAAATCTTGTTGCTTTCAAAATTCCCGTCGCGGTATTTGCGGCATACAGCGGCGGCATCGCCCCACTTTGCCGAGCCGTGTTCCTCCCGCGGGCGGGTGTTGCGTTTGGTGGCGTAGTAAATCCCGATAGCCATACTGTAAGCAGCAATAAAAATGAGGACAGTTTTTACACTGTCCCCGCACCACTGTATATAAAGTGGATGATTCATCGCCGCTGTCAGGTTGGTCAGAATGTCGGGCAAGCCGCCCGCAATGGCCGGGGCAACCAACAGCCCCAGCCATATCACGGGTATCAGCCCCAAGGCGAAAACAACAAGATTGCTTTTCAGGTTATCGCGCTTCATCGTCGCGGACGCGCACCTTTCGGCTGGGCGCGTCAATCACTTTCAGAAGCACATCGTCCACCGCGTCGGTGGGTCGGTGTTCCTCTAATTTTTCGTTGCGAAGCTCGTTGAGGGCGGTAATGACCACGCCCTGCTCGATGGGGTCAAGCTCCGCAATTCTGCGTTCCTTTCTCCCCGTTGTACGGATACTCATCATCTGTCCCCCTGTTCCGGCTCTTGCTTATTGCGCTCCTGCTGGAGAGCCTGCCTGACGCGCCCGCCGATTTCGCCAGCTGCGTCGCGGATATTGCCGAGGTCGGCGCGAATGTCCTTTGCGTCCTTGCCCGAAAATTCCTGCGCGGCGTTCTCAAAGTTGAAGCTGCTCACATCTACGCCATTTTCGCGGCAAAGAACGTAGGAAGCGCAGTAAGCGGGAAAAGCGGCGTTGTCGCGGGAAAAGTCCTCGCCCATACTGCGGTGAAGCTCCGCAACCGCCAACTCATTGGACAGACAGCGGAAAATGTCCGGCGCGTCCATGCCGGGGCGCACAAGAATCACCTTGTTTTGCGGGTCATAATACGCGCCCATGCCCTCCGGCAGAATGTCGGCGGCTTTGGCGAGAACGGGGCTTTTGTTCATCAGGGCTTTCAGCAGGGTGCGTCCCTCCGGGTGCGGGTACTGCTTGGACTTGGGGGCGTTGTAGGTCTGGGAAATGTCGAACACCTTTTTAATGTCGGTGAACTGCCCGATGGAACCGTCGTCGCGGGTGTACTGCCTGCCCGATTTGAGAATATAGCAGGACTGCGGATTCTTGCGAACGCCCGCGCCGACCTTTTGCCATTCCTCGTAGGTTTTTAAGCGCGAAGCCGTGGGCATCTGCGCCTGAATCAGCAGGACGTTACCGGGACGGTAGAGGTCAAAGCGGCTCTGAATGTCCAGATATTCTTTGAGCTTTTCGGGCGCGGCAAGGGTCAGCGCGGTTTCGTCAATCATGGCGTAAATCGCGTCGCGCTGTTGCTGTTTCAGCTCCTTGTAGGCTTCGGGGTCATATCCGGGGGATTGCCGTTCCTCTGGCGCGGGTTCGTCCTGTGCGAATAAAATATCATCATAGTTTTCAGCCATAGTATTATCGCTCCTTATGATTTTTAGATTTGCGTGTGTTTTGCGGCTGCTGGTGCCGCGTGGTCTGCTGTGGACTACCGCGCTGGGGTTCGTCCTTGCGGGCGGCGGCCTCTTTTTTGAGGTCGGTGCGGATTGCGGAAATTTCCTCTTTGACCGAGGGTGGCTCGTTAGTAGTTCTCTCTGTCACGCTGCTGTTGCCGTCTGAGCCACGCGCGGACGGATTTTGTTTCGTCCGCGCCGGCGATAAAAAATCCACCTTTGACACCTCCGGCTTTGCCTTTTCAGGCGCGGCAGCCGTAGGCGCGGGCGGCTGAACCGCCTGATTCTGCCCCTCCTTGGATTTGCCCTCATCGGGCATAATCGAATCAAGGAAGCTGTCAACGTCCAGCGTGTCAGACTTATCAGGTGCGGACGGTTCTGCGGTTTCCGCGCTTTGCTCGGCTTTGGTGCGGACAATTTTGCTCTTGATAGAGGTCTTGTCAACCGCGCCGTATTGCAGACGCTCCATCACCCGGTCAATTTTGGGTGAATCCTCCTTGCGTACCAGCACGTCAATCATGCCGTCCGCTTTGGGTTCCTTGTCGCGGATGGCGCAGTAGACGATGCCGTATTTCTTGGCTTCGGTCATAAACGCCTTGATGTCCTGTTCTCGCACAGAAAACACATCCAGCGGCTTTTCCGATTTCAGCATCCGCTTGAGCCGCTCCGCGCCGGAAACCTTTAATGTGGTGGGTTGGCTCTTTTTGCTTTTGAGCGCCGCCATAATCAGGGCGGCGATTTGCTTCGCGCCCGTACCCGCAATGCGGATGGCGTAGTCAATGCCGTCCAAACTGATTCGGACTACCTGTTCAGCGGCTTCTCCTCCGTTTGGCATAGGTTTGTTCCTCCATTTCTTTGGATTTTAATTGCGCTTGTTCCTTTGCCCGAATTTCTGCCGCGATACGGATTTTCTCCTTCATATCAGCGGTTCGGGCTTCAATACTGCTACATAGCTTCACCTCCCGGCGCAACGCGCCTAACTGCGTGGATAGCCCCGCAATCTCCGCTTTCAGCCCCGCAATGGTTGGCTCGTCCTTTACGCTCCGTGCCTTATACCGCAAGTGTTGGCGGGTGTCGGTCAGCTCCGCGATTTTCGCGGTCATCCCCTCTTTATATGAAGAAAGCTGCTCGGCTGAATCAATGCGATTTGCGCCCAACAGCTTCATTTCATTGGATAGCTCGTGCATTTTGCGGATGTCGTCGCGGAAGATGAAAAGGATTTGCTTGTTTGTGGGCGGTCTGCTTTTCATCTGATACTGCGGTCTGCCGCCCAGCATATAAAAATAGCGGATATACAAGGCGCGAAAGCCTGTAATCCGCTTGACCGTTTTGAAATTGCCGTGAAAGGCGATTTGCTTGGGCTTGGCCGGTTCGGGTTCGGGCGGCTTGCGCGGCGGCATTCCGTGGGACAGAATGCGGCGATTAATCGCTTCCATCGTGTAGTCCTCGCCAAAGTTTTTGAAAAGCCGTAAGCTGTGGGTTCGCCCCTGCGGACGGACTGAAATATCCTGCTTGACCCTGACATCGTAGCCCATCTTTTTGAGGTTCTGAAAAAATTGGCGGTCGGTGAGGGATTCGGCAATCGCCTTGTCAATATCCGCTTTTACAAGAGAGCGGTAGGTCGGCTCGCCTTTTTCCTCGGCGAGATAAACGGCGTAGCTTGGCCGCCGCCCGCGCTGTGGGTTCTCTATCACCGACAGGCGATATTCGCGGCACAGCCTATCCGACTTAATGCGGAATCGGTCTGTATTTTCAAGATTGGAATAGTATTTGTAACCGTCCCTGAAGCTGACCGAGTTCAGCACAAAATGGTTGTGGATGTACTTTTTATCAAGGTGCGTGGCTACAATCACCTCAAACCGTTCGCCCCACATTTCCTGCGCCAGCTTCATGCCGATTTCGTGTGCCGTATCCGGCGTGACCTCGCC
>JAISRF010000044.1 GCA_031273775.1 Oscillospiraceae bacterium | reverse complement strand
CAATCGAGATGACAGGGTCACGCAGACCCGCCAGGCTGCCCGCCGTCCGGGCGTATTGATAGATGATCTCGTCGCCCGCCTGCACCCGCGCCTTTGCGGAAATGGTTGTGGTGGTGCCGCCTGTCCAGTCACCAAACCTGGTCTTTTGGGAAATCACGGTGACCTGTCCGGTGATCGCGTTCTTGTGAAGAACACGGAGAGACTCCGTGGAAGCGAGCGCGACATTTGTGTTCGTGAGTGTCGCGATTCCGTTTTCCGGCACTATGAACCGCGCCTGAAATCCGGGGTACAGCTGTTCGCCAGTTTGCTTTGGTTCCGGTGGTGTGAAAGCCGCGCTTGGAGTATATCCCATTGACTGCGGTCCGCCGATAACCTGAGACGTCGTGCTCCAAAACCAGCGCATAGAAACCTGATGGCCGGTATCCGCCGTGTTTTCCGGGGTGGTGTAGTTCGCCGCCATCCGGTATTCGCCTGTGGGAGACGGCGTGGGAATGAAGGTGAACGGCGCGATCTGATATGGTTCCATTCTCACGCTTTCCGCCGCGACCGAACGGTAATAAACACCTTCATAAACAAAGCGGTCACTGACCGGGATATAGGCGGGCGAGGCGGCGGAGCCGACCGTCCCGTCCGTGCGAAACGCCGGAAAATATGTTTTGGGCGTGTAGGACGTTTTGCCCTCGTCGTCGCGCACGACCGTAGCTATTGCCGGAGAGCCCAGCTCAATCCCAAACTTGCCGGGCGCGGAGCTTTTGCCTGTAAAATACGCCTGCACCGCCACGCGGTCGCCGGTTCCCAGTTCCGCGCGGATCGCCGAAACGGGAATAATCTCATCAGCCGCAAGTGCGGAGTCATATACTTTGCTTTGCCACGGCAAAATCGCCTGATCCCCGTCGGGGGAAATTTTCATCACGCGCCAGCGCAAGGTGCCCGCCGCGGAGCCGGCTTTGGCGATGAGTGTCCAGGCGAGATCGTGCGGACAGTCCTCCGCCGCCCGGTAAGCGAACGAGATGCCGTAATACGCGGCGCCATCGTCATTGAGTGTGGCGGCGATGGAGCGTTTGGCCGAAGAATTGTAAAACGTGTATTTCACGCCCCACGCGGTGTGAGCCAAGTCCGGCCACGCTTTGACGTCCGCCTGTTCCAGCACGGGGGCGGCGGGGTCAAGAAAATTTCCGGCGTCATAAAACCAGTAAGCGCCTGATCCGTCCGGCAGGGTGCCGTTACCGGTAACCCCGCTCAGAGCATACCGGCTAACGGCCGTCGCAACCTCCGCGCCCACGAACAGATTCACCCCTGGAATAACGATCGCGGACAAACACAAAAGCGCGGTGGCGATCACCGCAAGCGCGGCTCTGGGCGCACGGCAAAGCCTTTCCCTGACAGCGCGAAAAAAAGCAATGCGTTTCATTTTTATATACAGCCTTGTCATGGCTCATCACTCCTTGGAAATTCAGCTGTTCCCCGCGATTTGCTTAAGGGTGAGAAGATCCAGAATGTCAATGCCGCTTTCACCGGAAACGTCTGCGGCAACCAGCTGTTCACCTGTGAGAGGTTCTTTTTTCAGCAGATGCTTTCTCAGGCATTCAACGTCCGTGCCGTCTACGGCGCCATCACCGTTGACATCCCCGAAAAGGTTCCCGGCAGGCGTGTCCTGACGAATCACGTTAACATTGTAAACGCCTGTCGCTGCCTTGCCGTCCCACGAGAGTGTGATTTGCTTTTTGTTGTCCCCAATCTGCAAATCGTCAAAGGTCAGCGTACCACTTGTGCTTCCCGCCACCTTGAACGTGCTGTTTCCCGTGGCGTACTCAAGGGCAACGCCGGTCGTGTCATTCGGCACGATAAGGGTGTAGTCTGAATAGAGCGGGTTAAAGCCGGTTGTCTCGGGCGCAAGCGTCGGAACAAGCGCGCCGGCGGTTGAGGATAGCGCGGAAAGGGCGGGTTGCTCAATGGTGTAATAAAAATTGACGAAATTAAAATTGGTGGATGAATTAAATACCATTTGAAGAACAATTTCATCGCCCTTTTCAACCTGACAGGCAAATTTATTTGTATTTTTGACGTTTGAACCGGAAACCCAGCCGTTTGCAGTGCCGTTTGTGAGGAAAGTGTCTGTGTCCGCGCGGTGGATAACCCGGGCATATCCGTTAGAATAACCGCCACTGGATTTCGGCCAAAAGGTCATATATCCGCTTTCATCCGCCGCAAAACGGATCTGCAAACCGGTCATAACTTTTTTTATAGCACCGCTGACTTCCATGTCAAACGGGGCAATCGGGGTAAACTGCGTGAAAGAATTGGCGGGGCTCGCTTCCGTGGGTGCTGCCGGGCTATTGATAAATACACTCATCCCTTTACTCGTATCTTTTGAAAAATAGGCCTTGATCGTGTTCGAGCTTTCAAAAGAAGTGAATTTTTCCACATCCGGGGTCACCCAATCGATTGTGGAGGAGGTTGATGACCCGTAAAAATAAATGGGTTCAAACATGACCCGGTCATTTATAAATTCCAGCGCCTTGAAAACAGTCCCCCCCATGCGAATGGTCGGGAAGTATGTTCTGACACGGTAGCGATTGGTTTTTGAACCGCTTGTCAGGTGGGAGTATATCATCGACGCCTCGTCCGGCAGAGGCAAGTTGTAAGACGGGTCGCCGACAATGGTCTGAACGGGGGTCACAGCCGGGATTCCCAGAGAGACGTAAGCGTAGGCGACGGTCTCAGGATCGGGTTCCGCAAAGACATAATAAGACTGAACCGCCATGACCTCATCCGCCGCCAAATCGGCGCGAAAAACAGCTACCGGTAAAATGTCGGCTACGGTAACGGCAGATTGATATACCTTGTTCCTCCAATTTTCCGTCCAGAGCGGAGTCGCCGTGCCGTCAGCGGAAATTTTCACCGCGCGGTAATATAGCGTACCTGCCGGCGCGTTCGCCTGAACATTCAGCGCCCACGCATAGTCGTAGGTTCCGGCCGTCGATGCTTTATACCCCAACGACAAACCAATGTCTTTGTGAGTGGTGCTGAACCGAAAAGTCATTCTGCGATCACCCACAGTTGTGGCGTTGCCTGAAACGAATGTAAATGAATACCGCGTCGCCCCCGCCGAATAAAACATGGCGTCAGTGTAACGCGTTGTCGCATCGGTTATCGTCGGGCAGTCGGGAACCGGCGCAAACTGTCCGAATTGGTACAGCCACGGTCCCTCTACAGGGGCAATGCCCAAAGAACCGCCGGCCTGGACGGCATAATTCGAAGGGTCCACGAACGGAACGGTAGCATTCGCCCACGCGCTCACCGTCAAGTTCGCCCACATACCTGTGAGCAAGACAAAAGCAAGGGCCAGTGGGATTGCCGGAAATAGCGGTTTTCTGAGTTTCATGGTTGTTTCCTCCTGCATTGTTTTTTTTTGGAGCCTTTCAGGTCGTTTGCGCAATATGGTAAACCGTTTTGCCCGTGTCGTACATTCGCGTCCAGTCATCGTGGTTCATATCCAGCACCCGAACGTAAAGCGTAACGCTTTGCGCGCCCGGCGGAATGCCCACAGATTGGCGGTCGATGGCAAAGGTTAGAATATATTTGTCCGGGAAAATTTCCGAGCGGAGACTGATTTTTGAAAAATCGTAATCCGTAAAGGGCTTCGCGAACAAAATACCGTCACGGATCTCGTTGAGATACGCGCCCTCCGGGTTACCCGCCGCGTTAGCCGGAACGGCCGCGAAAAAGCGGTTCGCCTTTTTTTCCTCCGGGGAAGCGTATACCGCCAACCAAACACCGTCGCAGTCCGCGTTGTTGCGGCGGGTGTTTTTCACGCAGACAACGGTGTCGTCAAACACCTCAAACCGCGCGTGGAGGTGGATTTCATCCAGCAAGAACTGCCCGTAGGACAAAAGCGGCACGGGCTTGGCGTTTCCGATTAATGACGGGCCGTCGTAAGAGTCACTTGCCATTTGGATTGAGTCCGGGTGGCTGATCAGGCGTTTTTGCGCGTTTGCCAGGTCGCGCTCCGTCACCTCAGGAAATTCGTTAATATAGGCAACGGGGATCTCAGGGCGGTAGAGCGCCGTTATATTTCCGGAGGAAATTTTCACGGTCAAAAGCGGGTCGAAGGGCAATAAAACCGATTTGATCATAAAGGTTATTTCCGCCTTCTCCCCTGCCGGAACGGTTGCGGTTTGGCGGGAAACCTCAAATGAAATATGTTCGTGGGAAACGGAAATTTCAAAGGTTCGCGGCTCGGGCGAGGCATTTTGCAGCAAAAGGGTGAGACAATCTCCGGCTACAAGGGGCTTGTAAACCGAAACCACAGACACCGGCCACGTGATTCCCACCAGCTGGTAAACAGGATGTGCCTTGCCGGAACTCAATCTAGCTGAATTTTTGCATTCATTTTTTTCGGAAAGCACCGGGCAGGTAACCTTGACGGGGATTTTTGCCGTAAGACCCGGCGGAGCGGCTATGGGGATTTTTAACGTAAACCCGGATATGCCGTTTCCGGGTGTGGACGGGACGGAAAATTCAAACCCGCCGTCCGATTCCAAAATTACGGTATCTTCCAGCGTTTCCTCCCCGAAATTGTGAATACGCAGTTCATATTCGCGGGTTTCACCTGGACGGAAGACAGAGGTGATGAATTCACCTTTTTTTACCGGATTTTTGTCTGAAAACCCGAGAATCACGGGAGAGGGCGCGGGACGCGCGCGGGGCTTTGCGGTTTTGAACACGCGGTTGTCTGAAAGCTTCGGTAAAATGTCTTCGGTAAGCCCGTAAACATAAACCGGACGTTCGCCGATTGTGATAGCGCCTTCCTTTGTCTCTTCCGGATTACCCATGATATCGACAACTTGATAATCATCTGCTATATAAGGAGTTAAATAAGTAAAATTTACTTGTGCCAGCCCGGAGGCCTCTGTATATTGGCCGTCTGCCGTGAGGTTTTTTTCCTTTTCGCAGCTTCTGGCAAGATAGACCGGTTTCCAGACCGCCGCTTGCAGACGGTCGTTTTCGCGATTTCTGAACACCACAAACCACACACCCGGATCCGCCTCATAATTTCCCACATAATCGGCGTGATCCGCAAAGCGGATAAGCTGGGTCAGAGCCATTGCCGCGGGCCACGGAGCCGGACCGTCCTTTTCCCAAAGTGAAAATCCGTCCGCGAAGGGAGCGTTGTACCAGACAAATTTTGAAACGCCCAGCGAGATGAACACCAACCATTGCCGGACAAGATAATCCGCCTGACCATCCAGCGAAAC
>JAISRF010000030.1 GCA_031273775.1 Oscillospiraceae bacterium | reverse complement strand
GGCGAGGTTTCTCTGGCGCACCACGGCGTGCTGTTTTTGGACGAGCTTCCGGAATATTCCCGCCAGTCCATGGAGGTGCTCCGCCAGCCGTTAGAGGACGGCACGGTGACCATTTCTCGCGTGTTCGGTACATACTCCTACCCCTGCTCCGTCATGCTGGTAGGCGCGATGAACCCTTGCCCCTGCGGGTATTTTGGGCACCCGACCCGCCGGTGTATTTGCGGATCGCAGAAGGTGGAACTGTACTTAAACCGCGTGTCCGGCCCCATTCTGGATCGCCTGGATTTGCATGTGGATGTACCCCCGGTTAAATTCGACGAGCTTTCCGAGATCCAAAAAGGTGAGCTTTCAGCAAACATCCGTCAGCGGGTCAACGCCGCGCGGGAAATACAGAACGCGCGCTTTTCGGGTACACAAATTTCCTGCAACGCGAAGATTATCCCGCAAAAACTGCAAGAATTCTGCCGAACCACGCCCGCCGCGCAAAAGGCCATTTCCTCCGTATTCGACAAACTGGGGCTTTCTGCCCGCGGCTATGACCGGATCTTGAAAGTCGCCCGTACCATTGCCGATTTAGACGGCGGCGGGGTGATCGACGCGAAGCACATTTTCGAAGCGGTGCAGTACCGGAATCTGGACAGGAAATACTGGAATAAGTAAGAACTTATCCGCCCCAGTCCGCTACGGCCGGGGCTTTTTTCATGTAAAATCAGGAACCGGTGTCCGCCGCCGTTAAATCGCTTACCTTAAAGGCTGTGCAAATGCCCTTGAGATCCAGCACGGCGCGGTCACCCTTGAGCTCATCCACCCGGTACGTGTGCCGGTACACAAACGCGGCGAAATTCTGCCCGGTATACGACTTCGCGCCCTGCCGGACGCGCACCATGCTGCCCACGCCGATTTTCACGGGTGTTTTTGTGTGTATAAAAAAGACCGGAGCGCACACAAAAGCAAACAGCGTAAAATGCTGTGGTTTGTGTCCGCTCCGGTCTGTCAGGTGACTGGTTTTTCGCAAAAGCGCAGGAGCAAAGCGAGTAAAAATACTGATACATTTTTTCGGCGCGCCGAAAGCGCAACGCCTTACGTTTTGTGCTTGTCCAGCGTGTCTTTCAAATATTTCCCCGTGTACGACTTGCCGCACTTCGCGACTTCTTCCGGCACGCCGCAGACTACGACGCTCCCGCCTTTGTCGCCGCCCTCGGGGCCTAAATCAATAATGTGGTCGGCCACTTTGATTACGTCAAGATTATGCTCGATCACCAGCACTGTATTGCCGATTTCCACCAGACGGTTCAGCACTTCAATCAGCATGTGTACGTCCGCCGCGTGGAGCCCGGTGGTCGGCTCATCCAGAATATAAATCGTCTTGCCTGTGGAACGCTTGGAAAGCTCGGTCGCCAGCTTTACACGCTGAGCCTCTCCGCCGGAAAGGGTGGTCGCTGGCTGCCCGGCCTTGATATACCCCAGCCCGACTTCTTGCAAAGTTTGAAACTTGCGTTTGATGCGTGGAATGCTCTCAAAAAAGTCTACCGCTTCCGCGACGGTCATTTCTAAAACTTCGTGAATGCTCTTGCCCTTGTACTTGACCTCAAGCGTTTCGCGGTTGTACCGCTTGCCGCCGCAGACCTCACAGGGCACATAAATATCCGGCAGAAAATTCATTTCAATTTTGATGATACCGTCACCTTGACACGCTTCACACCGCCCGCCCTTGACGTTGAAAGAAAAGCGTCCGGAGGCGTAACCCCTCGCTTTGGAATCCGGCGTGGCGGCATACAGCTCGCGGATGTCGTTGAATACGCCGGTGTAGGTGGCCGGATTGGATCGCGGCGTCCGCCCGATCGGCGACTGGTCAATGTCTATTATTTTGTCCAAATTTTCAATGCCTGTCATGTCGCTGTGGGCACCGGGGCGGGTTTTCGCGCGGTTGAGCTCCGCCGCCAGGCGTTTGTAAATAATCTCGTTGACTAACGATGATTTTCCGGAACCGGATACCCCGGTAACACATACAAACGCGCCCAGCGGGATTTTTACCGTGACGTTTTTCAGGTTGTTTTCTTTCGCGCCTTTTATTGTCAAAAGCCGACCGTTGCCCGAGCGCCGCTTTTCGGGCACAGGGATCCGTTTCCGACCGGAAAGGTAATTCCCGGTTTCGGATTTCTCATTTGCCATGATTTCATCGGCGGTGCCCTCGGCTACGATTTCACCGCCGTGTATCCCGGCACCCGGCCCGAAATCCACAATCCGGTCGGCGGCGAACATGGTGTCTTCGTCATGCTCCACCACAATCAGCGTGTTTCCCAGATTCCTAAGGCGCCGCAAGGTGGCGAGTAACTTCTCATTGTCACGCTGGTGAAGCCCTATGGACGGCTCGTCCAAAATATACAGCACGCCCATGAGCGACGAACCGATTTGGGTGGCAAGCCGGATTCGCTGGCTTTCACCGCCGGAGAGCGTGGCGGATGAACGGGAGAGGGTAAGATAATCCAGCCCGACACTTTTCAAAAAACCCAAACGTTCGCGGATTTCCTTTAAAATCAGGTCGCCGATTAGGTGTTCGCGGCGAGTAAGCGCTAAGCCTTCGTAAAAGTCCAGCGCGGCGACCACGGAAAGCCGGGAAACCTCGTCTATGTTACGGTCGCCCACCGTTACCGCCAGCGATTCCGGACACAGCCGCGCCCCTTTGCAGGCGGCACAAGGCTCGGTGCTCATGACACTTTCAATGTCCGTCTTGCTCCAGTCGGAAGATGTTTCGCGGTAGCGACGCTCCAGGTTGTTAATGACTCCTTCAAAGGACGTGTAATAGGCTCCGCCTCCGAATTCGCGGGCGCGGTTGACTTTTATTTTCACGCCTTTTGTGCCGAACAGCACGGCGTTTTGCGCCTCTTTGGAAAGCTGTTCAAAGGGTGTATCCAGTGAAAATTTATAATGCTCCGCCAAGGCGGAAAAGTACATCACCGCCACACTGGTATAACCGCTCATATTCCAGCCGGACGCGTGAATCGCGCCTTGATTCAATGACAGTTGCCCGTCCGGAACCACCAAATCGGGATCAACCCGCATGGAAAAACCCAACCCGGTACATTCCTTGCAGGCGCCGAAGGGGTTATTGAAAGAAAACATCCGCGGTTCCAGCTTGTCCACGCTCACGCCGTGCTCCGGGCAGGCGTAACTTTGCGAGAACAGCAGTTCCAAATCGGCGGGAGGCAGGGGGAAGTGTTCGGAACCGCCGGAAATGCCGCCGGGAACAAGCTCTTCGTCGTTTGTATCCTCGGAAGGGAGAGCCGGAGCGCCGCCTAAAACCAAAAACAGAACCAAGCCTCCGGAAAGGGTTAGGGCGGTTTCGGCGGAATCGGTCAGACGACCCTTTACGGCCGGCGAAATGACCAGCCTGTCCACCACGATTTCAATGTTGTGCTTCAGGTTCTTGTCCGGCTTGATTTGCTCGGTCAGTTCAAACACGCTGCCGTCCACGCGCGCGCGCACAAAGCCAGATTTCCGCGCCGATTCAAACTCTTTCTGGAATTCGCCCTTTTTACCCCGCGCAACCGGCGACATCACCAGAATTTTTGAACCCTCAGGGAGCGCCATGACCTGGTCAACAATCTGGTCGACGGTTTGCTGGCGGATTTCCCGACCGCAGACCGTGCAGTGCGGAACGCCGATTCTGGCGTACAGCAACCGCATATAGTCGTGAATTTCCGTGACCGTGCCAACGGTGGAGCGCGGATTTTTAGAAGTGGTTTTCTGGTCTATCGAGATGGCGGGGGAGAGCCCGTCTATGCTGTCTACTTCCGGCTTTTCCATCTGCCCCAGAAACTGGCGAGCGTATGAGGAAAGTGATTCCACATACCGTCGCTGACCTTCGGCGTAAAGCGTGTCGAACGCCAGCGAGGATTTACCTGAGCCGGAAAGCCCCGTAAACACCACCAGCTTGTCCCGCGGGATGGTGAGATTGATATTTTTAAGGTTGTGCTCGCGCGCGCCTTTGATGATAATGCTGTCGGTCGGCATTGCTTTTTCTCCTGTTTTTATGTACTGAACACGTCAATATTTCTTCTGGTTTTTAAGCGCCGCGACCAGTTCCTTTGGTGTGGGCGGTTTGCCGTACATTAAAATTCCGGCGCGGTAAATCCGGGCGGAAAACAGCGCAATCAGCGCCACCGCTACGGCGGTCAGGCATATGGAAACCACCAGTTCCCAAAGCGGTACGTCACTCATACAGACCCGTACAAACATGACCATCGGCGTGAATACCGGGATAAACGAGCAAACCTTGACCCATGCCATTTCCGGGAAATTCATACCGAACATGCCGAGCGTAAAGCTGGAAATCACCATCAGCATCAGCGGAGTGGCCGCCGTCTGAATGTCTTCCACCCGGCTGACCAAAGAGCCGACCGCCCCGTAAGCCGAGGCGAAAATGAAGAATCCCAGCACGTAGAACACGACCATCAACACCAGAATGTGCGGGCTGATTGAAGAGAATGCGGTGGAAACGGGGTTGTCTGCCCAATAAGCAAAATTCAGCCGCCAGCCCACCAAAATGGTAACCAGCCAAAGGGAAAGCTGGCTAAGTCCCGCCAGCCCATTGCCTAAAATCTTGCCGAACAAAAGCGCATCCGGGTTGGCGGAGGTTATCAACAATTCCATGGCGCGGCTGCTTTTTTCAGTAGCGACCGAGGTGGCTACAAACTGCCCATAGAGCATAATCGCCATATATAACAGCATAACAAGCGCATAAGTATATATATAAGCGGAGAGGAAGCTTTTGCCTACGGTTACAAGTTCCACCTGCGGACCCGCCACAATGGCAGCCGCGTCGTTCATGCTTACGCCGCGGTCAAGCAGGCTGGAAATTTGAAGCTGCTGTTTGCAGATTTCCTGTAACTGCCCGGCAAGCAGATTAGAATCAAAGCCGTTTTCCTTTTGAAAAATGCGGAGCTCTAACGGATTTTCCACGACCAGTACCGCTTTTAACTCATCGTCTTCAATCCGCTTTTTCAATGCATCGTCGTCCGCGGGACTGCGGGAGACAGAGAAGGTGTAACCGGTAAGCGTTGCCGCGAAAATGGTTTCATCGCTGTAAAATTTCTGCGGGTCGATGATTAAAACGGCGGGCTTTTCGCCTTCGCCGCCCGGTTCGCCGGCGGCGTTCACGAGTGACATAAGCCGCGGGAAAGCAAGAGCCACAAAAATAATCACCGTTACCGCCACGGTTAAAACCATAAAAACCTTGTTGTGCAAGTAGCGACCGTATTCATAGAAAAGTACGGTTTTCAACTGTTTTGTTTTCATTTCTGCTTACCCCCGTCAGCCGGTGTGTCTCCGACCTTTTCCACAAAGATTTCTTCCAGAGTAGGTTCTAAAACCTCGAACCGCTCCACAGGCAGATTCCGTTCCAGCAAGAGGGCAAGCAAGCGATCACGGTATTCGGGCTTACGGAGCCGCACGATCGCGCCGCCGTTTTTTTCGGAAACACCTTGGGCAATCTCGGAAAATCGGGCATCGGATTTGTTCAGTTCTAAAAAGGCGCCGCCCGGGCAATCAAGCACCGTGAACACGTTGGAGCGGTCGTAGCCGCGTTTTATCTGCCGCAGATTTCCCTCCAGCACAATCCGTCCGCTGCCGATTATGGCGATATGCTCGCAGAATTCTTCCACATAATTCATCTGGTGAGAGGAGAAAAAAACAACCTTTCCGCGCCCGACCAGTTCGCCAACAACGTCCTTCAAAAGTTGAGCGTTAACGGGGTCAAACCCGGAAAACGGCTCATCTAAAATCACAATATCCGGGTCGTTTATAATGGCAGCCGCAAGCTGAACCTTTTGCTGATTGCCCTTGCTTAATACGGAAAGCTTCTTTGGATATGTATCGGTGAGGGAAAAGCGTTCCAGCCATTGCCGGGCGCTTTTTTCGGCATCGGCGCGGGTTTGCCCACGGAGCCTGCCGATATAAACCAGCTGGTCGCCGATTGGGTGCTTTGGGTACAGCCCACGTTCCTCCGGCAAATATCCGAAGGTCGCCCCGGACTGTGAAACACGCTTACCATTTACGGTTACTGTGCCGCCGTCCGGCGGGAACACGCCCATGACAATGCGGATGATGGTGGTTTTGCCCGCGCCGTTGCGGCCCAACAAGCCAAACGCGCCGCCGCCCTTAGCGGAAAAAGACACTTTGTTCAGCACCTTGTTCTCCCCGAAGGATTTTTCAATGTCGATAAGCTCTACGGTCAAAATAAGCACCCCTTTTGTTAAATTAAAAAATGAGAATGTGCGCATTGTTACGCCAAGATTAAAAATTGTTGCAAAGCGACACCATACTTGTCAACCGTCAACTGTCAACCGTCAACCGTCAACTGTTCCAAAATCTTCCGAACCTTTTCTTTGGTCAAATTTCCGTGAACCTCACCGTTAAGCATCATGACCGGCGAAAGACTGCAACAGCCCAAGCAAGCTACATTTTTCAGGGTGAACAGCCCGTCCGCAGTGGTTTCGCCGTCCTTAATCTTCAAAAACGCGGAAATTTCCTCTTCTAAGCCTTTGGAGCCGTTCACATGGCAGGCGGTGCCCTGGCAAAGCAGAATGAGATGCTTTCCTACCGGAGAAAGGCGGAATTGGCTGTAAAAGCTGGCAACTCCCAACACCTTTGCGGGCGGGATTTCCAATGCCTGAGCTACGGTCGCCAGCAGCGCCGGCGAGAGCCAGCCATAGGCTTCCTGCGCCGCCTGCAAAACGGGTATCAGGCTACCCGGCGCACTTTTTGCTTTTTCAATTTGGTCGGCGATTAATGAAAGGTCGGCGCGTTCGCGGCATTCACACGGCACAAAAAATTCACTCCGTTTATTCTATTTGGGTCAAATACTCCACCCTTTGGGGGTGATTTCACGAAGATACACCGCTACACGCAACGATGCAGTTCATTTTAGCTTTCAATCGCAAAATTGTTATACAATTTGGTAAAGCGTAATACCGCGATCTTCGGCGGAAAAATCCTTGATAAAGTCCTCCCACAACACCAAGTGGCGGCAAATCCGGTTGTAGCCGTCACTTTTGCCGGTGAATTCAAGGTCGCCGCTTTCATCGTAGCCCGCGTCAAAAAAGACCACGCCGCGGTCATTGACCTCCAGCACCAGCGCGGAATGCCATTGAATGGTACTGCGCATTTGGATGATGTCGCCGGGCTGAGCCTTCTGAAACATTCCCATAAACCGTTCCTTGGTCAGCGCTGCGCCGGCGTACACAATTTGGTCAAGCTGCAAATAGTGCGGGCTGGTTATGGCATATTTGGTTTTGCCAAAGGTGGTGTTGTCAAAAATCCCGTAACATTCATTCAGAATTTTCTTGGTAAATCCTAAACACTGGTTCAAGCCAAATGTTTCAAAAAGTTCGTTGTCATCGGCGGTTTTGCCTTCGTATTCGGTAATAAATCGGCTTAACATTTGCATTTTGGAAGCGGTGTAATGTGAATTTTCGGGCAGACTGACCGGTCCGGTGAGCAGACTTCGCCGCGAACTTGCCGGGGAATAGGAACCCGGATCTTCTGAGAAACCATCGAAAGAACCTGAATATGCGGCGGAGGCGGTATGCCCGGCCTGCTTCGCCCGGTCTTTGGCGTCGCTTGTGATGAATAAAATCACACACACGGCGGCAAACAGCGCAAAGGAGCCAACCGCCGGCAGCAATCCACGGTCTTTCCCTTTATTCTTGTTGAATCGGTCGTACATGTAAGCCTATCAAATCCTGTTCTTATATTAAATGTCATTCCGTATAATATCTTCAAAGGTTTCGCCACGCACAATAACGCGGCTTTTTCCGTTTTCGACCATCACCACCGGAGGGCGTGGCAGACGGTTATAATTGGAAGACATGGAATAATTATAAGCGCCTGTGGCAAGCACCGCGATCAGGTCGCCGGGCGCGACCGCCTGAAGCAGGGTATGTTCCTGGATCAAGTCGCCGCTTTCACAGCATTTTCCCGCCAATGTCACCGTTTGGGTTGCGGGATGATTGGCTTTTTGGGCTGCCATAACGGTATACGGCGCGCCGTAAAGCGCGTACCGGGGGTTGTCCGCCATTCCGCCGTCAATAATCACATAGGTGCGTTTGCCGGGGATTTCCTTTACGGAACCCACGGTGTACAAGGTCAGGCCGGCGGGCGCGGCAATGCTCCGCCCCGGTTCGATCAGCAGGCGGGGGAGGGAGAGCGTGTGCGTGTCGCAGAAGTCGCGCGTTGTTTCGGAAATGGCTTCCAAAAACGCGGCGAAAGGCGGGGGTGTGTCGCTTTTTTTATATTTTATCCCAAAACCGCCGCCCATATTAAGGTCGCTAAAACTGATACCGAGTTCTTTTTTTACGCGCAGCATAAATTCCAGCATGACTTTTGTCGCGGTGGCATAAGGTTCCGGCTCAAAAATCTGCGAGCCGATATGGCAATGAATGCCGCAGAGGTTGATATACGGCAGTTCCGCCGCTGTCCGAGCCGCTTCAAACGCCTCACCGGTTTCAATGGCAAACCCGAATTTTGAGTCAATTTGACCGGTGGAGATGAAGTCATGGGTGTGGGCGTCCACGCCGGGTTTCAGCCGGAACAAAATGTCCGCGGTTTTATTTTTGCTCATCGCAAGGCTAGAGAGCCGCCGAAGTTCCGGCAAATTATCCACCACAATCCGCCCGATATTTTCCTCCAACGCAAGCGTTAACTCCGCGTCTGATTTGTTGTTTCCGTGAAAGAAGATTTTTTCCCTGGGAAAATCGGCGGCGGCGGCAGTGTACAACTCTCCGCCGGACACCACATCCAGCCCGAAACCCTCGCTTGCGATTACGCGGCACATTTCCTTGCACAGAAAGGATTTACCGGCAAAAATCGGCAAGCTTTCACCGTCGTAACCATTGTATGCCGCATTGAGGAAATTTCGGCAGTTGACACGTATCTGTGACTCGTCCATCACATAGAGCGGGGTGCCGTACTCGCGAGCAAGCGCCAGCGTGTCGCACCCCCCAACGGTGAGACGACCGTCTTGATTCACCCAAAAAGCATCTGAAATCATGTTATTATTCCCTTTGTTTTATTTTAGCTAAAATTTGGAAACTGCTCAATGGCGTCCCGCAACTGAGCAACCCCCTCGCCGTTTTGCGTGGAAAATGGGACGATTTTTTGCGGGGCGTATTCTGAAAGCGCTTCTTCGAATGCCGACAATTGCTGCTTTTTCTCGGTTTGATTCAGCTTGTCGCTTTTGGTCAGCACCGCGATAAACGGTATGTCCGCGTTTTTTAAAAAATTCAGCATCACCTCGTCGCCATCGGAGGGCGGATGGCGCATATCCAGCAACAACAGTGCCAAAACAATTTGCCGACCGGAGGTAAAATAGCTTTCCATCAGTCCTGCGAAACGCTGTTTTTCCGCAAAAGACAGCTTTGCGTAACCGTAACCCGGCAAATCCGCGAAGCGCAGGGCGCCGACCTTGAAAAAGTTTACAGTGACGGTTTTGCCAGGGGTTTTGCCGGTACGGGCAAGATTTTTGCGGCAAAACAACTTGTTAATCAGGCTGGATTTTCCCACGTTAGAACGCCCGGCAAAGGCAATTTCCTGAAGTGTAGACGGAGGAAGCTGTTTTTCCGTGCCAAACGCGGCCTCAAAAGTAACGGTATTCCAATTTATCATATATCTCTCCGATTCTAATCAATTGAGCGGTTGCCCCGGCCTTGAGGCAACGGGAAAAACCGTTACCGACTCCGGTAGTGTCGCGGTTGCCGAGGCTTGCGGGATTGCCGCCGGCGGTTCGCAAATCAGTGCCGTTTTCAGCACTGTGTCCATATGATCTACCGGTACAAACTCCACGTTTTCTTTCACCACAGCGTCTACCTCCGCCAAATCGGGCAGGTTTTCACCGGGGATGATCACTTTTTTTATGCCGTAGCGGTAGGCCGCCATGGACTTTTCCCGCAGGCCGCCAATCGGCAGAACCCGGCCGCGCAGGGAGATTTCCCCGGTCATGGCCACGTCCCGGCGTACCGGAATCCCCGTTAAAGCCGAAACAAAGGCAGTGGCCATGGCAATTCCCGCCGAAGGTCCGTCCTTGGGCACCGCGCCCTCTGTGGCGTGGATGTGAATATCTTTTGTCTTGTAAAAATCCCGTTCGATGGCAAGGCTGTCCGCTTTTGCGCGTATGTAGCTGATTGCCGCCTGCGCGGATTCTTTCATCACATCGCCTAAGGAACCCGTGAGCACATTTTTTCCCGTACCGGGTAGCACAGCCGCTTCCAGTTGCATGATTTCACCGCCCACGCTCGTCCACGCCAGCCCATTTACCACACCTGTTTCGTCACGCAACGCCACGCGCTCCGGTTTG
Organism: Oscillospiraceae bacterium; assembly: GCA_031273775.1. Classification (GTDB taxonomy): domain Bacteria; phylum Bacillota; class Clostridia; order Oscillospirales; family Acutalibacteraceae; genus JAISRF01. The sequence goes on along the minus strand of JAISRF010000030.1, from coordinate 3,293 downwards.
AATTTCCGTACGCCGAGCAGCGCTTCCAAATTTTTGGAACCGATTGACAGCTGTTTCAGGTCAGCGCCGTTCGTCTCGGAATCGGCAAGACGTGTCACAGCCTTCCGGCAAAGCGCCGCGATTTCACGCTCCAAATTCCGGACGCCGGCTTCCCGCGTGTAAAAATCAATGAGGTCGTACACCGCGCCGTCGGAAATTTTGCACTTTTTTGCCGTCAGTCCGTGCCGTTTGAGCTGTTTTGAAATGAGGTGACGCCGTGCGATTTGGAACTTTTCCTCACGCGTGTAGCTGGTAAGTTCCACGATCTCCATGCGGTCGAGCAATGGAGGGGGAATGGCGCGGCGGTTATTGGCGGTGGTGATGAACAGTGTTTTAGACAGATCAAACGGGATTTCAAGGTAATGGTCGCGGAAAGTGCTGTTTTGTTCCGGATCCAATGCCTCTAAAAGCGCGGAAGCGGGGTCACCTTTATAATCAGATCCCATTTTGTCAATTTCATCCAGCAAAATCAGCGGATTCGCGCTCCCGCACTGCTTAATGGCTGAGATAATTCTTCCCGGCATGGAACCGAGATAGGTTCTGCGGTGCCCACGGATTTCCGCTTCGTCATGCACGCCGCCCAAAGACACCCGCGCGTATTTGCGGTTCATGCACCGGGCGATTGACCTGGCGACGGAGGTTTTGCCCACGCCCGGTGGCCCCACAAGGCAAAGAATCTGCGCACCCACACTGCCCGTCCGGGCGTGAACGGCAAGCATTTCTACAATCCGCGTCTTGATTTTTTCCAGTCCGTAATGGTCGCGTTCCAGAATGCCCCGGGCGCGCCCCAAGTCGCGGCTGTCCCTTGAAAATTTGTTCCACGGTAATTCCAAAACCGTATCTAAATAGGTACGGACAACCGTTCCTTCCTGAGAACCGTGCGGCATACGGTACAGCTTACTACACTCGCTGATGAGTTTATCCGCGATCTTTTTGTCAAAGCCCAGCGCTTCAATTTCCTCGCGGTATTGCATGGCCTCTTCCTGTGGGGTGTCCTCGCCGTTCAATTCGGCGGAAATCGCCTTTAACTGTTCGGAAAGGTAATATTCCCGCTGGTGTTCCGTAATCTGTCCGTTAACCTTTTGGGCGATTTCGCGCTCGATTTTCATCACGCCGCATTCGTTGGTTAAAAGCTCCGCAACCGCTTTCAGCCGTTTTACGGGGTGCAAGATGGACAGCAAGCGCTGTTTGTCTGAAAAATCAAAATACAAGTTCGCCGCAATATAATCGGCAATTCGGCCGGGTTGGGCGCCCTCGATCACTTCGTAGATAATGTCCGGCGAGGGTTTGGGCGAAAGTGAGGAATATTCCGCAAAAAGCTCCCGCGTTCGGCGAATCAGAGCAGTTTGCATGGCGATATTCCGTCCGGCGTCCGGAATTTTGCACTCGTCAACACGGACAAGCTGAACGGGGCTGTCCGCCGTTTCCTCCAGGACTTTGGCGCGGGTCAACCCCTCCGCCAGCAGGCGGATATTGTCGCCGGGAAGCTTGACCACCTGGCGGATTTGCGCGACGACTCCCATCGAAAACAGGCCGTCCAGCCCCGGGTCGTCGTCCCGGAGATCCTTTTGAGCGGTGAGAAAGATAAGCTGATTTTCCTCCATGGCGCGCAGAGTGGCAAGGACGGATTTTTTCCTTCCCACATCAAAACTGACCACCATACCGGGAAAAACAACAAGCCCGCGCAGAGCGAGAAGAGGCAACTCCATTAGAACAAGTCCTTTTCTGTGTTAAGTTAAAATTAATATTCTCCCGGCCAGCTTGCCAAAATTTCTTCGTACCGCCGGAACCCCCGGGTTGCCGCGTCGTCCCAGGAAAGATATACCTCCTGCCCCGCTGTACGCCCTACCTGCGCCAGTCGCGCTCTGTCGGATACCGCCGCCAGTATGACCCTTGCGCAGCTTTCGGCGTTTTCCTCGCACAAAAAGCCGGAAACGCCGTTTTTTACGCCTTCCGCCGGGCAGGAATTCCGCACCAGAACGCTTGGCAGATCGCAGGCGGCGGCTTCCTTTACCACCAGTCCGGAGGTGTCATAAGTGGAGGGGAAAATAAACAGATTCGCCCGGCTGAAAAATGAGCGGAGCCGTTCCCGGTCGTAAACCGCACCCAAAAACACCACGCTCGGCATCAGACCCAAAGATTCCGTGTACTGCACAATATAAGGCATATCCATCCCGTCGCCGGCAAAAAACATCTTAAAATCCACGCCGTTGTCCTTCACGGCCCGCAGCGCGTCCAGAATTATTTTTATGCCCTTGTACCACATCATCCGCCCGGTAAACAAAAAGACCAGTTGCCCCGGCGTTATATTATACGCGCGGTTGATTTCACTCAAGGTTTCGGCAGAGGAGAGCCCGCGAGGAAAATCGGTGCCGTTTTCCATCACGCGGTAAGGCCCGTTATAACCCATTTGCCGCAGACTTCCCGCCGCGCCCTGAGATACGATCCATATCTCGTTGGCGGCGCGGAGATTCTGCTTCACCAGCTTCTTCATAATCACGTCAAAAGGCTTTATCGCCCGCCGCTCAATGTCCACATCGAACCGCGTGTGATAAGTGAAAACAATCGGAGCCTTGGTTTTTTTCCGCACCAGCGTGGCAAGCACCGAGGAAGCAAACGGGCAATGAGAATGCAGAATATCAAGCTTTCTGCCCGCTAAATCGTCTATGGTGGACTTTGAAAAGGCGTTGCCCATGCGGTAGCCCACACGTTTTGGCATGGGAAAAGAGGGAACCCGGTATACCTCAAAAGGATACGCGTCTTGAACATGTGGATATTTGGGGGTAATGACCACGGTCTCCCCCAGCCCCTTTTGGATTACGCGCGCGTAGTTATAAACGGTGTTCGCCACCCCGTCTATTGTCGGGGGAAAAGAATCGTTTAACAGTCCTACCCGTATAGTCATATACAATCACCCAAATTTACACCTTTATTGTTATCGGAAAACCTTTACCATTCCATTATAAATTAAACCGTAAAAAAAAGCAAGAGATTATTCTGATTTACATTGACATCAGCATGAAGTTGGGGGTATAATAGAAAGTAGTAAAAGAAATCAATTTGGGAGAAAATATTGTGACAACCTTAAAAATCATTCCCGATTCCTGCTGCGACCTTTCCGATGAAATGAGCCAAGAGATGGGAGCGGAGCCGAAGATTCCCTTTTATATGCAAATTTCCGGAGTGAACCTGACTGACGATGAAACGCTTTCGGTAGATGACCTTTTGTCCCATATGGCGGCCTGTACCGAAAA
>JAISRF010000012.1 GCA_031273775.1 Oscillospiraceae bacterium | reverse complement strand
AATCGGAAACACCGTCTGTGGCCACGGTTGCGCCTAGAATCCTCTCAAAGTTGAAATTATGCCGGAAGTTTTTCAGTGCGTCCGCGTTGCACAGTGATTTTGTTACGCCAAAGCCCTGTTCTTCGTCATCAGGAACGGCGATTTCCGCTTTTCCGTTTTCGTGAATTACTATACAGGCCCCATCGCCTATTTGCAGGGCAAACCAAAAGCTTTCTGTTACCGCAACGGCAAGCAGCGTAGTTCCGTAGATAGAAACCAGTTGAAAATTGTCGTTTTCGTTGATGACAATATTATGACTTTTGCAAAAGTCATTTTCGTCATCGGTCCAGGGTGAGAATTCAATGTGCTTTATAACTTTTTCGCGCCATGCGGAGATAATATCTTTTTCCAGTTTTTGAAGATTATCTATCATTTTTTCTTTGGAGTTTTTCGCGTCTTCGTTAAAAAAACCTTTATTGGCTTTTCCTGTTTGCTCAATGAACCGGTCAATAACCTCTCTGGCGGCTTCCGCGGCCAGCTCCGCGCCGAATCTGCTGCGGAAATATTTTTCCCCGCCATGCCCGTCCGCCACAATGGCAATATGTGTATTATACGCTTTGTTTTCAAAACAGGCGCTAAAGTCTTCGCAGGGTTTGTTGTTTTTGATATGGCTTGAGCCCTGTTCACTGCACGCAAAAGATACAAACATAATTTCCTCCAAAAAACACGGGAGCGTTATTTTATAACACCGCCGTATTGTGTTCTTTACTCTCCGCTTCCTCGGTTATTTCCCCGGCATCGCCGTCCGGGGGCGGCTCTGTTACCGTTTCACCAGCCGGCTCCCCCTCCGGTTCCCCGACATCACTGTTTGCGGGCGATGGCTGCGCGGTCACCGGCTCCGTAGGCACAGGGGGTTCCGGCATGTCCTGCGAATCAACGGCCGCTTCCTCCTCTTCCCCTGCCGATTCCTCATCATTGCTGTCTTCGGGCGATTCCGGCGGCGGGGGTGTTTCTTTCGGTACGAACTGCACTGGCGCGGGCAGTACACTCTCCGTTGTTTCGGCCTGCGGCGGCTCTTCTTTACCTACCGCAATGATGAAATAAACTGCCGCCGCGGCCGCCAGCAACAGCAGCAGTAGCGCCGCCGCAATCAGCAGGTTGCGCTTTGTGCGCCTAATCTTAGGCGGCACGGGTGCTTCCGTCGCGGCCGGCAGCGCTTCGGATGTGTCCTGTTTGGCGGACAAATCGTTCTTCGCGGTATCATCGGGCAGATGCAAATCCGCATATTCGCGCTTTGCCGCGTCCAATTCTGTTTCCAGGTCTTTTATCTTTTTCCTGATTTTTACGGCGGATACAATCCGGTCAATCAGCGGCTTCGCCTCGGCCTGATTAAAAATACCGGCAATGGAAACATCGTCCCCGCTGCCCCGTTCCGATAATTGCGGCAGTGATTCCTGTAGTTCCTTTTTAGTTTCTTCCGGCTGTTTTACAAAATTTTGTAACAATTCAATAACATTGAATTCCAAATATGTTTCCGGCGGAAACGAGTCGGATACGCCGTCTGTTACGACAGTTGCACCGATGATTTTTTCAAAACCAAAATTATGCCGGAAATTTTCCAGCGCGTCCGTGTTGCACAGTGATTTTGTTACACCAAAACCCTGTTCTTCGTCATCGGGAACGGCGATTTCCGCCTTTCCGTTTTTATGAATGATGACACACGCGCCATCGCCGATTTGCAGGACAAACCAAAAATTTTCTGTTACCACTGCGGCAAGAAGCGTCGATCCGTAAATCGAATACATTTGGTGTTCGTCATTTTCCTTGATGACAATAGTATGTTTTTTACAAAAATCTTTTTCATCATCAGTCCAGGGATTATCCTGAATATGTTGTAAGACTTTTTTCCGCCAGGCGGAAACGATTTTTTCTTCTGTTTTTTTTAGGTTCCCTGATGTTTTTGACGGATCATTCTTTGCGTCCGCGTCAAAAAACCCGGTTTTGTTTTCTCCCGTGTATTCAATAAAGCGGTCAATAACCTCGTGCGCGGATTCCACCGCCAGAGCCGAACCGAATTTGCTGCGAAAATATTTATCGCCGCCATGCCCGTCGGCAACAATGGCAATGTGCGTATTATAGGCTTTGTTTTCAAAACAACCACTGGAATCTTCGCAGGGCTTGTTGTTTTTGATGTGGCTTGAGCCCTGTTTACTGCACGCAAAAGATACAAACATAATTTTCTCCGAAAATGCCACAGTAGTTGATCCCGCCAGGGGCTCAAATACTGTGGCTTTGTATTTCAATTCCAGTCGTCATCGGCAGTGGAATCTTCAATGAATGTGGAGTCCGAGCCAATCACATTCGACACGGCGCTGACCGCGGCATCCTGTGCGGATTGTATTTCGCCGTTCTGGGCCGGTTGGCTTTTACTGCCCACCTTTGAAGCTGTTAAGCTGACAATGCGTATCCATTTCTTGAGCGCTTCGGGAGTATGCACCTTTAGTACGGATTCACGGCCGTTGGTAAAATCGGCAAGCGCGTCAAAGTCGGCATCGTCGCCGATGGCGCAGGCAAGCCGTATACATTGCTTGTAGTACTTGTTCTGTTTAAGCACTTTAAGACCGGCTTCAAAATCATCGGTGGGGCAGCCGTCACTTAACAGCAGAATCACCGGAGCCGCTGAACCTCCGGGGGCATTCAAAAAGGCGCTTCTGTCCAATTTTTTTGAAAGCTCTTTGCAGGCTTCGCCTAAATCGGTGCCGCCGTCCGCATCAAGCTCTTTCCACTGGATAGAATCGACCGGAACCGGTACGGGCGTTTGCCATCTGCAGCCGTTGGAAAATTCGAGAACCGCAACAACAATGTCCGCGTCCGAACCGCCCGCACTTTTGAACTCATCGTCCATGAGCGCCTCGCGGCAGGCGGTGTTTACCGCGCCGATCTTTTCACCGTACATACTCCCCGATGTGTCCACCAGGAAGAACAGAACCAACTGCCGTTTGACAGTTCCGCCATAATTAATAGCCATTTCTTTGCTCCTTCAACTCGTTTATTTTACGGCAATATTACCTATGGCAATTCTGCCGGCTGAGTCCTTAAACCTGACGGTAATTTCGCCCTGCGTATCGACGCTCAGGGGAACTACCTTGCCCTTTTCCAGCGTTACCGTTTTTCCCTGCATGACAAAGGTCCACACATCATCGGAAAGGTTGCGTATACCGATTTGGCTGGGGTCGCTTTTCCTGGTGGTAACCTCTCCGGTAACGGTGCGCCCGTCGGAACTGTCGCCCACGGTGTGGCAGGCGTAAAGTTTCTGTCCATCCGTCAATGCAAGCTGATATTTCTTTACCGACAGGATCAGTGTTTTTGCGGCTGATGTATTCGCGGGTATATGGGCTCCGGATGCGGGGGACGCTCTATTACCCGCCGCTTTTGGCGAGCAAACCTCTATTTTAATTTTGCCCAGTGGGATTTGATCGCCGGGTGATACTGTGCGCTGCCGTCCATTTTCGGTACATAAAATTGCGCCGTTTTCCAGTTTAAAGCCAAGCGCCCCCGGAGCGCTCCCCCGGACAAAAACCGTATCTGTCCCGCCTGTACCAAAGGAGACCGGATTTGCCCCAAGGTTTATTTTGGTAATTTCGTTGGGCGCGTAAATGACATTTAACCACGCTTCGCGGAAGGCGCTTTCCACAAAACCGACAAGACAGCCTACGCACAACCCCAACAGGAACGCGCCGAATATGCGCGCCGCTACAGCCCCAAAAAAAGAAGCGATTGGCAGGAACACAAGGCAGCCGATTACGCCGCCTATAAAACCACCCGGCAGCGCCCATTTTTTACTAAAGTTTGAAATATGGCGGGACATTGAAAGCGCGGCAATGGCGCCCATCAAGCCCCAGGCAATTGAGCGCATACCGATGTTAAATAATTGCGGGTGCGACAATGCAATCAGGTTTCCAATAAAGGAATACAAACCCTGAGCCGCAAGGCCGGCAATAGCACCGCCTACAATGCCGCCGATTAAAAGAGGACCAATTTGTTTACTCTGTATAAAAGGCTTGTATACCAATTTATTTTGCGCGGCGACAATACCTGCCGAAATTCCAAGGCACTGGCAGATTGACCAAACCGCTGTGGTAAACAAGGCGACCGTTAATCCGCCCAGTCTGTTATGTTGTATGGGCAGAATTTCCGTGATTATATCCCCCACCAAAGCGCCAAGTGCGGCGGCAAGCGCGAATACTGCCTGTTTAGGCATTTTTGTTAAAAAACTTTTCATGTACATTCCTCCAAAAAGATTAGAGTTGTTCGGAAACTTCAGTTTCAGAACAACTTCCGCTGAAAAACAGCAAAATGCGGAGCATTTTGCAAGACTTGTGAGAGAACCAA
>JAISRF010000209.1 GCA_031273775.1 Oscillospiraceae bacterium | reverse complement strand
CAGGAGGCATATCGGCAATGGTCTGCCAGAAAGGAGCCGCCACCACCGCCGCGATTTCCGGTAAAGTAAGGCCTCGTTTGCGGTGCAGGTAATCAATCATATAGGTAATGACCTCTGTGTCCGTGAGCAATGTACATTTATAGCCGTACATCTCAATTGAGCGGCGGTTTGCGTCATAAGAGGAAATCTCACCGTTATGCACCACGGAATAATCAAGCAACGCAAAGGGATGCGCGCCACCCCACCAACCGGGCGTATTGGTCGGGTAACGGCCATGGGCGGTGAAGCAATAACCCGTGTAATCCTCTAAACGGTAAAACCGTCCCACGTCCTCCGGGAAACCTACCGCCTTGAATACGCCCATGTTTTTGCCGCTGGAAAAAACAAAGCAACCTTCGAAGCGGGAATTTATTTTCATGACGCATCTGGCAACATATTCGCGTTCGTCCAGCTGCGAGGTTTCCAGCTTGGTGGAAAAAGGCAAAACAAAATACCGCCAGATGAGCGGCTGGTCGGCGATGGCATCTACTTTGCGGGTGGGAATTTCGGACATGTTGGCGATTTCAAAGTGGGATTTCAAGAATTCTTCACAGGTGTCCTTTGCGGATTCGCTGTCAAAAAACAGGTGCAACGCATAATAATCTTTATATTCAGAGTAAATACCGTAGGCCGCAAAGCCGCCGCCCAACCCGTTGGATCGGTCGTGCATGACTTCAATTGAGTTGATAATGTCCCCGCCGGAAAACAGGTTCCCTTTCTTGGAAAACATCCCGGAAATGGCGCACCCGGAAGGAATACGCACCTGACCTTCTTTTAGCATTCAATTGCCCCCTAACCTCTGTATTCTACACAATTCCCGTTGTTTTGTCAAGAGCCGGAAACGGACAAATGTTAATTTTTCGAATATCGGGGTTGACAAAATGGGAAAATTGGTTATATTTGTTTAATTACTGCTTGCTGAAATCCGACAAATAGAAAAAAGATGAAAAAAGACGGTTTTGTACCGTCCAAAAAGAAATAAAGGGCGTGTCTGTATTCATCATTTCCAAATTCTAAACCGTCCGCTATCCTGCATGTTCTGAATAATAATCAAGGTGATGGGGAAGCCGAAAAGCCCCACCAGGCCAAAAAAACGCAGGCCGATATACATGGCGAAGAGGGTGACAATGGGCTTTAAGCCCACTTGCCGCCCGATAATCCGCGGCTCAGCGATGTAGCGCACCACCGTAACCACACCATAAGTAACCAAAACACCCGTGCCGGTGAAGTAGTCGCCCATGGCAATTGAAATAATCCCCCACGGAATGAGTATGCTGCCGGTTCCCAACACCGGCAAAATATCCAACAGAGAAATCAAAAGCGCAATCACCACAGCGTACCGGACGCGCAACATGGAAAGCCCCAGCGCCAACTCCACAAAGGTGATAAACATAATAAATATGTAGCCGCGGAGCATTTTCAAAGTGTTGGTGACAAAATAACTCTTGGCTTCCGAGATAATCTCCCAGCGCTGCGGCCTTATCTGGCGGCGAAAAAAGGCGGTGATTTCGTGGTAGTCCTTTGTGACAAAGCAGGTGGCCACCACGGTTATGATGACTGATATGAGCAGGTTAGGCAGTTCAAGAACCGTGCGTCCCGCCAAACCTCCGCTCCAAGCCGCCAGATTGTTGGCAATGTTAGTTGGCGCTTTCACCAACGAATCGGTCATTTGGTTAACCATGTCCGGAGGGAACTCGCTCAAGGCGTTTTGCAGACGTTCGCTCACACCGGAAAGCCAATTTTGTAAAGCCGGCGCGTAGTTCGGCAGGGTTTTGAAAAAGTTGATTAGCTCCGCGAACAAGCGGGACGCGGTAAAAAACGCCACCACGCCCAAGACCGTAAAGGTTAAGGCAGAAAGCCCGAGCGCCCACACCGCGCGGGGAAATTTTGTTTTTCGTGTCAGCCAGTCAATGGGTTTTTGAAGCGCAACTGCGACCAACGCGCCGATCGCAAATGGGAACAGCCAGCTAAACAGATACCTGAACGCTACAAACACCAAAAACACCACTGCGAGCCAATACAGCACGTTTATGATAAAGGAACGCTTTTTTTCATCGGTCACGCGAACACCTCTTTTTCAGTTGACAGTTGACAGTTGACAGTGGTTTGTAAGCGCTAATCTTCACCGTCCGCGCCGCCGTTTGATGTTTCGGACAAACTGGCCGCGGAAGACACGGAAGCCGCCGAAGACGAGACCGCCGAGGACGTTTGCGCCGCGCTGCTTTCCGGCGGCGGAGCCGTGCTTGACAGTGTTTCCGGGGCGGACACCGGGGCGGTGCTCGCGGGCGGTGCGGAAGAAGTGGTTGTTTCGGCCGGCTTGCTGCTTGTTGTGCCGGTACTTGGGGTAGACGAAGGTTTAGACAGAGCCGCAGCCAGCTTTCCGCCGTGAGCGGTGCATGGCGGGGCATAGCTCTTCTTAAACCAGCCGGTTGCGGTGGAGGTGCAGTTTACGGTGGCGGGCATCCCGGTGACGGTGCAGTAGCGGCGGTATTCAACCTCATCGGTATCAGGAAAGGCTTTCAGTGGCAATCCACTGTGAGCTGAAGACATAACCGCTTTCCAAAGCTTGATGCAAGGATTTGTGATATTCTTCAAATTTTTCGGCGTATCGTACCCAACCCAGCAAGCCGCCACATAATAAGGGGTGCCACCGATAAACCAGCGGTCGTTATTATCTGTAGTGGTGCCGGTTTTTCCTAAAATATCCCAGTTTCCGAAAGCCGCGTCCCGCGCTGTGCCCTGAGAGCCGGTGACAACCGTTTGGAGCAGACGGCTCATAATGTTGGCGGTATCCTCGGTAAAGGCGTTAACCGGCTTAACCAGTTCCGGATCCTTGGGCAGAAGCGTCCGCCCCATCTGATCCACGACTAGGGTGTATGTGCGCGGCAGGTAATATTTTCCCAAATTGCCGAAGGTGGCATAAGCGGCGGTCATTTCACGCACGGTTGTACCATATGTGGTTCCGCCCAAGGCTAACGATGAAAGGTTGATATCGCTGAGAATATCGCCGTTACTTGCAATCTCCCGCTCAACCAGCGTGGAAATGCGCAGATTCTGAGTCAAAAATCTAAACGATTCTTCCGCCGTAATCGCCTGCACAATCCGCACGGGTACGGTGTTCAGCGACTGTTCCAGCGCCTTTTGTACCGTTACCGTGCCGCTGCCCACCACGCCGCCGTAGTTGGTCGGTCCCTTTTTGCCTTTATCCCAGTTGTCTATGGGTTGATTTTTCTCTATTTTTGACCAGTAAATTGCGTCGCGCTGGAGCGCGGGACCGTATGCTCCAATCGGCTTCATGGTGGAGCCGGGCTGGCGCTCTGCCATAGTGGCGCGATTAAAGGCACGATTATCCGTTTTCTCAAAACGACCGCCGGCCAGCCCTTTAATATGCCCCTCGTAATCCATCACCACCATGGCGGACTGCACATCCGAATACGGAAAATTGGACTTGGTCGCCCATGTTTTGTCTATGGTGTTCTGAATGTTTTCATCGATGGTGGTGTCTATCTGCAGGCCGCCCGAGTAGAACAGGTTGGTGGCATACGCCTCATTGTAACCGTATTGGGTCATAAAATCGGAAATGACGTCTTCAATTACGGCGTCCACAAAATAGGTATTCACGCGCTGAACCACGTGCGAGGTAAGGTCACCTCTGTGAAACTGAATTTCTTCCGCCAACGCCGCGTTATAATCCGTTTCGGAAATATATCCTTGGTCATACATCTCATACAGGCACCACTCGCGGCGTTCTTTGTTGCCCTCCGGATGTTCCGCGGTACCATTCCCTTCCGGGTAGGCAATTGGGTCATAATTCAAGGGGCTTTTGATGATGGCCGCCAGCGCCGCGCATTCGGCGTTTGTCAGGGTAAACAAATCACTTTTGCCAAAATAATATTCCGATGCGGTCTGGATTCCGTAGCAACCGTTAGCGAAATTGACCGTGTTAAAATAGCATTCCAAAATCACTTCTTGAGGAGTATTCTGGCTGACATACCGCGCGCGCATGATTTCACGGATTTTGCGCATAGGGCTTTTATCATCATCGCCGGTAAGCTGTTTGATTAATTGCTGGGTTATGGTGGAACCGCCGGATTCCTCCGAATAAATAGGAATAAACATATTGATGGCGGAACCGAAGGTGCGCTTCCAGTCCACGCCGTTCACGTTCTCATAAAAACGTTTGTCTTCCAGCGCAATGACGGCGTTTTGGAAATTCAACGGTATTTTGTCTATTCCAACCCAAATCCGGTTTTCCTGACCGTGCAGACTCGCCAGTTCCTGTTTACTGCCATCCAGGTAGGTTTTGTAAAGGACGGTGGTGCCGTCAAGACGGACAGTATTCAGGTCAAATTCGAACTTGGCGTTCACAAAGCCAAAGACGTATACGGCAAACGCGCCCACCACTAAACAGACGGTAATAATACCGATAAGGAATGCGGAAAGCGCAACCTTACCGACAGTCGCGCCAATCCGGCGTTTTTTCTTCGGTTTACCGCGCCCGCGACCAAGCGGCACATCACCGGTCGACTCCATGGCAGCCAACCCGGCGTTTCCCTTTACACCCGAGCCTTTTACACCGATATAACGGGTGGCGGAAAGGTCATCGTCCGTGATTTCGGTACCCATCCGTTTGGCGACCGGTCGTCCCGGGTTCGGCGCCGGGCCGATGGCTGTCCCCGTTTTAGGTGCGGCAAGGCCGTCCGGCCCACCTATGACGGAACTCTGTGGCAGGGTTTTCCCGGGCGAAGGGCGCGCGGAGGGTAAAAAGCCGTCATTTTTTCCAATTTCATTCACTGCCAAACTTTCGGCGCTCTGTGAATTCCGCATGAAATCGTTCAGCGCTCTGTTTTGAATTCCGCTGTTTTGTGCGGATCCGGAATACCTCGGCTGTCCGGTTGAGGCCGGGGTATGGGACGGCGTACGCGGATCACTGCGTTCAGATAAGGAAGCGCTACCGAGCGGGCGGGAAAAATAATCCGCCGCCTTTTCGGTATCGTGCGTTCCGACTTCGTTGCTCCCACCCTGGCGCAGACCGGAGCGTTTCTGCCCCGGACGCCCGAACAAAAACTGCGTCACGCTGGCAATCACGCCTTTTTTACGCGCGGCGCGGCGTCCGTCATGGGCACCATAGCGGCTGTCTGAATTTGCTCTGTTCATCATTAAACCCCCACTGCTTTGAGTCAAACAACAAGATTTCCCTACTCAAAAAATAACAAAGGATTTCAGTGTATTATACCACCTATTTCAGACAAATGTGGTTACAATATTTTAACCATTGAGAATTTTCAGAAAATTTGCCGGATTTTGCGGCGTTTGAGCAAGAACCGGACATGAAATGTTCGCGTTTTGCTGAAATATAACCAAAATTTCCTCAAAAATCCGCTTGAAAATTTGCATTGACTTTTAGGAGATTCCAGGTTAATATAAAAACACAGTCAAATATTGCAGGGGTGCTGGGAACAATCCCGGCTGAGATGGAACCGTTGTTCCGAACCCTAACATCGAACCACATTCGGTGTTATACCTGAACCGGACAATACCGGCGTAGGAAGCGTTGTATTAATGTTTGTTTCCTCGCGGATTTTCCGCGGGGATTTTGTTTTCGGCCGAGCAAAATCATACCGCGCAAACCCGCAGTACGCAGACGGTTTGGGTAAAGGGAAATGGTGCGGGGCACTCCGTAATTTCTCATCTCTAAACTGCGGACAATACCCATCACGCTCATGCAAAAGAAAGAGGTAAAGGTAAAATGCAATCATCCAGATCAAACAGCAAAATCACACTTCTCCGGATGGCGGAAAGCGCCGTCATGCTCGCCCTTGCGACCGCACTGTCCATTTTCAGCTTTGAACTGCCCTTTGGAGGTTCCATCACTCCCCTCTCCATGCTGCCGATTGTTTTGATTGCTTACCGTTACCGGATCGGCTGGGGGCTTGGCGTGGGAGCGGCACACGGGCTGATACAGATGATTTTGGGAGCAAAAAACCTTTCCTACGGTACCTCTGCCATCGCGGTAATTGCCATTATTCTCTTTGATTACATTATTGCGTTCGCCGTTTTGGGATTAGCGGGAGGGTTCCGTGAAAAATTCAAGAATAACCAAAGCCTGGAACTGGCGGCGGGAACCGCTTTGGGCTGTGTTCTGCGGTACATTTGTCATGTGCTGACCGGAGTAACCATATGGGGAGTTTGGGCTCCGGAAGGGCAATCGGTTTTATATTATTCTTTGACCTACAACGCGACTTACATGGTTCCGGAAACCCTTTCCGTTGTGCTCGTGGCATTCATTTTGGCGCTGATTCTTGATTTTCGCACTCCAACAGTCGGTCCCTTGAAAAGGGCGTAGTCACCAAGCAGACTAAAAACCCGCTCCTGACGGTAAAATCCGGCAGGAGCGGGTTTGCTTTACGTTAATAGTATGTATTTTGAACCATAAATGCAACTCCATTTACCTTATCCGAAACGGCCACTCACGTATTCCAACGTTTTAGGTTGTGAAGGGAAGCTGAAAATGGCGTCAGTTTTATCCATTTCAATCAAATCGCCGAGAAGAAAAAATGCTGTTCGATCCGCAACCCTTGCTGCCTGCTGCATATTGTGAGTGACGATGATTACCGTGTATGTCTTCTTAAGCTCCTGCATTAAATCTTCTATTTTATAAGTTGAAATTGGGTCAAGGGCACTTGTAGCTTCATCCATTAACAATATTTCAGGCTCCAAAGCGATAGCCCGCGCGATACAAAGCCGCTGCTGCTGGCCTCCGGAAAGAGACAGCGCGGGCTTTTTTAACCGATCCTTTACTTCCTCCCACAGATTAGCGGCGCGCAGGCTTTTTTCCACAATATTGTCAAGCTCAACTCTTCTGCTGACTTTGTGATAACGCGGGGCATAAGCAACGTTGTCGTAAACGCTCATTGGAAACGGATTTGGTTTTTGAAACACCATACCGATATGCTTACGGACGCTCATCACATCAACGTCTTTGTCATAAATATTTTGATCGTTAAAGATGATCTCACCTGTAATTTTGCATCCCTCAATGATATCATTCATCCGGTTGATACAGCGCAGAAAGGTTGACTTTCCGCAGCCGGATGGGCCTATGAGCGCGGTGATTTCGCCTTTTTTTATCTCCATATTTATATTTTTGAGCGCACGATTTCCGCCTCCCGCGGATTTTTTGTCCTCATAAATCAAATCGAGGTTATTAACCACAATAATATTCATTATCCGTTC
>JAISRF010000132.1 GCA_031273775.1 Oscillospiraceae bacterium | reverse complement strand
GATGGTAAAAACCGGCAGGAGCGGATATGTGATTGAGCGGCATTTTACATGCGTCCGCACTGTTACAGACGCCTTCCATGAGTTTCTACGGGCAGAAAACGAGCTGAATTTTTCAAAGCAAAAAAATAAATTACCTGATTTCCCGAAAATATCAGCTTAAATCGTTGCAATCAAGCGGAGACAGTAGTATAATAACGGACGAGTCGAGTGAACTGTAATAATACGGAATAGAAATGTCCCCTTTCCGTTCTCCGGAAGCATAATTTCGTTTTCCGCCGCATATTTTGTGTTACACTGCAAAACGGCGGAGGTTCAAGTATGTTTAGGACAAACCATAGACGCAGGTTGCCGCACGGTCATAGGATTTCACGTGAAGTAGCGGTGTCACGGGCTAACATAAGGCGTAAAGGCGTTAATTTTGCCTTTCTGAGTTCTGATTATAAATTATTGCTTTTACTGATTTTTACCGTAACAGGTATTTTGGCCGGCTCCTTCCTGGTACGTGGAATTGGCGGCGAGAGCGCTCAAATTGGCAACGCCTTTAACCGCTTTTTGGAGCGCCGCGCGGGACAGGGCTTCCCGGATGTTTTTCTGTCATCTTTATTCACGTTTCTTATGCTTTTAACATCCGCCTACTTTACCGGGCTGTTTGTGCCGGGCGTGCCTGTTAGTTGCGCGATTATGTTTTACCGCGGTTTGGGGTTCGGCGTGGTTGCCGGCGGACTGTACTGCGAATATGGTTTGAAAGGCGCACTGTTTTCTTTTTTGATTCTATCACCCGGATTTTTCGTTTCGGTTTTCCTTTTGCTTCTTGCCTGCCGTGAGGCGTTCACTTTTTCCGCTATGCTGTTTTCGGCGCTCGCGCCCGCTTTCAAACCCCGCCCGCTGTGGGAGGATTTTAAGCTTTATAATAAACGCTTTCTGTTTTTATTGTCGGTGACTGTCGCCGCCGCGCTTTTGGACGCGCTGGTAACTTTAGTGTTTTTCGGGCTCTTCAAGTTTTAATTGAAAGGAGGATTAACATGGAAGATCATTCGGCCATGTTCCGTGAGCATTTGTCGCTCAAGGGTAAGTCCAGCAATACTCTGGAATCGTACATGCGGGATATCTCACAGCTTAACCGTTTTCTGGAACTGCACGGCATAGCGAAAGTTTCTGAAATAACGGACAAGCTTATTAGTAAATATGTGGAATATCTGCAGGCTAACGGAAAATCTGCCTCCACCGTCATCAGAACGCTTGCCTCTGCCCGATCTTATTTTCAATTTTTGCAAGGGCTTGGAATGCTTGATGTCAACCCTGCCGCCAACATAAAGCTCCCAAAACAAGAAAAAAAACTCCCGGAAATTTTAACCGGAAAAGAAACGGAACTGCTTCTCTCACAGCCAAACCTGGGCGATTCCAAGGGGTGCCGCGACAAAGCGATGATGGAAATTCTTTATGCCACCGGAATCCGCGTGTCCGAGCTGATTGATTTAGACGTGTCCGATTTGAATGTCCAGATCAATATCATTCACTGCCATAACGCCAAAGCCGAGCGGGTTATTCCAATTTACCCCATGGCGGCCAAGGCGGCCGCGGACTATTTATCCCGTGTGCGCAGTGTGATCGTCACGGACAAGAACAATAAGGCGCTGTTTACCAATATGAACGGAGAGCGGCTGACCAGGCAAGGATTCTGGAAGATTATAAAGCAGTACACGCAGCAGGCGAACATTAAAAAGGACATTACCCCGCATACCCTGCGGCATTCGTTCGCCGCGCACCTCCTGGAAAACGGCGCGCAGCTAAAGGATATTCAGGAAATGCTGGGTCACGCGGACATCTCCTCAACGCAAGTCTACGCCCAATTAATGCGCGACAAATACACAAATGCTTATAAAAAGTACCATCCGAGGGCAAAATAATGCATAATTATCATTCCATACATAGGGACAGGTTTCCGTGCCTGTTCGGATTAGGAAAGAATTTACAATATGAAGGATGATTATTTTGGCGGGATTTTTTGGTCTGTTCGATTACACGAAAGCAGGGCCCGGCGTGGAAAAAAATGCGCCGGTTAAGAATCGTTTCTTTGTTTTTTGGGAAGTGCTTTTTCGTAAATTCTGGAAGATTGTGCTGGTGAATCTTCTGTTTTTCGCATTTTTACTGCCGGTCGCCGCCGCATGCTGGGGGCTGATTGTGCTGTTCGCCGGGCTGGGACTTAATACCATGTTTTCCGTGCTCGCGTTTTTTCCGGCGATTCTCATGGGCCCGGTTACGGCGGGGGTTATGCGTCTAACGCGCGACTTTGCCCGCGAGGAACCGGTTTTCCTGTGGAGCGACTTCAAACAAACGGTCAGAAACAATTTCAAACGCTCCCTTGCCATCGCGGCGCTGCAATATTTGGCGGCGCTGGCACTTTGGGCAGCCGTACCCTTTTATTATGCAAATTCCAGCGGGAATTTTCTGTTTCTCATTTTGTTCTTCCTGTCGCTTTTAGTGTGCTTTTTAGTGCTGTTTATGAGCTTTTACGTCTACATCATGCAAGTCACACTGAACCTGACTTTCAAAAAACTCCTTAAAAACGCGGCGTTGTTCTCCATGCTCTGCCTGTTTAAGAACTTGCTGATTACGCTGGTTACGCTTGCCGTGACGGTGCTGTTTGCCTCCGCGTTACTAATCGGCAATTTGGGCATCCCGATTTTTACCGTTTTGTTCGGCGGGCTGTATTTCGGACTGGTTTTCTTTGTGATTTCGTTTGTTACCTTTCCCTCTATTCAGCGTTATATCATCACCCCTTATTACGAATCCCACCCGGAAGAAACCGCGCGGGCGGTGACGGACAAAAAGGCGCTGCCGGGCGGCGGAGAAGAGGAAAACGCGGAAGAACCGGAGCGCCCCCTGCCGGAATATGTTTATGAGAATGGTCGCATGGTACACCGAAGCGTGATTGAAAACACATTTGAAGATGAGGACGGGGAAGTTTGATTAAAGTTCAAACGGCTTTTGGAAAACCTTCCGTCTGATCTATTCATAATCAGATAAAAAACCGCGACATTTGAACCTGTAATTTCCGCATTCTCCGATCTTTTTTCGCATATACTGAATTGTCAATTGTTCATTGTCAATTGTCAATTGCGAAAAGTGAGGTTGGGTTACCATGCAGTGCTGCCGCGTTACCGATTTACGCGATAAAGAAGTCATTTGTATCCAGGACGGCACCATGTTGGGCAGTGTGTGCGACGTGGAAGTGGACACCGCCGATGGCAAATTGCTGTCGATTATTGTGTTCGGGCGCTTGCGTTGGTTCGGAATACTTGGCAGGGAAGAAGACATTATCATTCCGTGGCGGGAGATTAAAGTGATTGGTGAGGACACCGTTTTGGTGACCTGCGAGCCTCCTCGCGGTCGCCGCAAAAGAAATTTTTTCGCCAAACTGTTTTCTGAGAGAAAATAATGTAGAAAAATTCAAAAAGCTGTGGTACAATAGACACCAGACGTTAGAAGTTAGATTATTCAGTTGTCTTAAAGGCAAACATTTCGTTTCCCTCACAGGCATCTAAGAACATGTAAACGCAGGTTCAAAACCCTAACCTCTAAAATCTAAGGTCTGACTTGGGGCTTGCCTAATGCCGCAGACGCGTCACCTTGAACATATAAACTTGCCCGCCGACATAAAAGCCTTGCCGGAGGACGCTTTACCGGAGCTTTGCGCCGAAATTCGGGAACTGCTGATTAAAACAGTGTCCGAAAACGGCGGGCATTTGGCGTCCAATTTGGGCGTGGTGGAACTGACTGTCGCTCTTCACCGCATGTTTGACTCACCCGTTGACCAGTTTGTTTGGGACGTGGGGCACCAGTGTTACACACACAAGCTGCTCACCGGAAGACGGGACGGCTTTAGCGAACTTCGCCGTGAAGGCGGTGTTTCCGGTTTCCCGCGCCCCGCGGAAAGCGAACATGACTTATTTCTTACCGGCCACAGCAGCACGGCGGTTTCCTCCGCGTTCGGGTTGGCCGAAGCGAAGAATATTCAGGGCAAAAACGGATTCGTTGTCGCCGTGGTGGGGGATGGGGCGCTCACGGGCGGCCTTGCCTATGAGGCCCTGAACAATGTCGGTCGCACCTGCGACCGGCTGATTGTCGTCATCAACGACAACAAAATGTCCATCTCCAAAAATGTCGGAGCAATGGCGCGGCATCTTGCCGTCATGCGATCCAACCCTAAGTATTACAAATTTAAAACCGCCGTTGAGCGACTTGTCAAGGCAATTCCGATCATCGGAAAACCGCTTCGAAACTGGCTTTTTTACTCCAAAGCGGTGCTTCGCAGCGCCATTTTGCGCGGCAACCTGTTTGAAGATATGGGTTTTGCCTATCTCGGCCCGGTGGATGGGCACAGCTTTAAGCGGCTTGTTTCGGCGTTTACCACCGCCAAGAAGATGGAACGTCCGGTGGTAGTGCATGTGAGCACCGTCAAAGGCAAGGGCTACCGTCCGGCCGAAAAAAGCCCCAAGAGTTACCATGGTGTTTCCGCTTTCGATATTGAAACCGGTGAGACTCAAGAGGCGCGGGACAGTTTTTCCGCCCGGTTCGGGCAATGTCTGTGCGCTCTGGCTCAAACGGACGAGCGTATCTGCGCGGTGACCGCCGCAATGACTGCGGGCTGTGGGCTGACGGAGTTCCGTTCGCGGTTTAAGTCTCGTTTTTTTGATGTGGGCATTGCGGAAGGGCACGCTGTTACATTTTCCGGGGGATTGGCCAAAAACGGGATGATTCCCGTGTTTGCGGTTTATTCGTCCTTTTTGCAGCGGGGTTTTGACCAGATTTTGCACGACGCCGCTTTGCAAGACTTGAAGATGGTGCTTGCCATTGACCGCGCTGGGGTGGTTGGGGAGGATGGTGAAGCGCATCAAGGACTGTTCGACGCCGCGTTTTTGAGTTCCATCCCTAAAGTCACCGTGTTCGCCCCGATGACATATGCGGAGCTTGAAATGATGCTGGCCGCCGCCGTCTATGACGTGAGTTCGGTGGCGGCGGTGCGTTATCCGCGCGGTGCCCAGCCGTTACCTCCCGCGGGTTATGTGTCGTCCGCCGCGCCTTTTTCTATCTTTGGAGGGGGACATGCTCCCGTGTTGATTGTAACCTATGGTCGGTTGTTCGCCCAAGCCGCCCTTGCGCGTGAAGCCCTGAAAGAGCGCGAGCTTGACTGCGATATATTAAAGCTCAATCGTATTTGGCCGCTTGAAAAAGAAGCTGTGCTTGCCGCGTTACCGTATAATCGTGTGTTTTTTTTTGAAGAGGGGATAAAAAGCGGCGGTATTGCCGAGCATTTCGCGGCGGCGCTGTTAGAGACGGGGTTTGGCGGAAAATACACCATTCACGCGGTGGAAAACCGTTTTGTGCCCTGCATGACCGTACCGCGCGCGCTTTCGGTTTTGGGTTTGGACGCGGCGGCGATGTGCGCCGCAATTGAAAATTGAGAATTGAGAATAAAAAATTGGAGAAACAACGGTTAGACCTTATGGTCACGGAGCGTTTTGGCTGTGAAAGCCGCGAAAAAGCCCGCGCGCTGATTATGGCGGGTCTGGTGTACGTCAACAATCAAAAAGCCGACAAACCCGGCACATTGCTTTCCGGAAATGAAACGGTGGAGCTTCGCGGGAATACCCTCGCTTATGTCAGCCGAGGGGGGTTGAAGCTGGAAAAGGCGGTTGAGCTTTGGGGACTTTCTTTTTGTGGTAATACCTGCCTTGACGTGGGCGCTTCCACCGGCGGCTTTACAGACTGCATGCTCCAAAACGGCGCAAAAAAGGTATATGCCGTGGACGTAGGCTACGGTCAGCTTGCCTGGAAGCTGCGAACCGACCCGCGGGTGGTGAACTTAGAGCGCGCGAATTTCCGGTATATCACGCACAGGCAAGTGCCGGAACCGGTGGATTTCGCCGGCGTGGATGTTTCGTTTATTTCCCTGGAAAAGATTCTGCCGGTGCTTGCGCGATTTTTGAGCGATGGCGGCGAATGTGTTTGCCTGATAAAGCCCCAGTTTGAGGCGGGGCGGGAAAAGGTGGGCAAAAAGGGCGTAGTTCGGGATATTGACACTCACCTTGAGGTTTTGGAAAAGATACTGGCGTTCGTACGCGGGTTGGAATTGTACCCCGCGGGACTGACTTATTCGCCGATCCGCGGTCCGGAGGGCAATATTGAATATTTGCTGTATTTGAAGCGCTGTCCGGCTTCGGCGGATATAAATCCGGCTGAGGTGGCGGCTCAGTCGCATTTAATCCTAAATTCATAATTGGAGAATGTCACGTGAAGGCTATTGTAACCGCAAATTTGGAAAAGCCCAACGGCGCGAAACTCCGGGAGGAGGTCATTGACCGTCTGAAGGCGGTGGGCATCGAAATTTTAGGGGAGATTTCACCCCAAGCTCTCGCGGATTGTGACTTTGTTGTAGCAGTGGGCGGCGACGGCACGATTATCGGTGCGGCAAAGGCGGCGGCGGTATATCGAAAACCGGTTCTTGGCGTCAACAACGGTCGGGTAGGCTTTTTGGCGGGTGTGGAGCCGGAGCGTTTGGAACGGTTGATCCTGCTGGTGTCCGGCGAATACCGAGTGGAGGAACGCGCGTTGCTTCGGCCACGGTTGGCGGCGGCGGACGGAGCGGTGTTGCTTACC
>JAISRF010000128.1 GCA_031273775.1 Oscillospiraceae bacterium | reverse complement strand
TTACAGCGGCTTAACCCAATCAATATAGAGCTGACTCCCCAACGTTTGGAGAGCTATAACCCGCGATTTTCTGGTTTGAAGCATTACGGCATAACGCCGGGCGGATTTTCAGAGGTGTTGGCACGGGAACTGTTTGCGGAATTATTTATCGGAGGTTAAATGCAAGACGGCATATTTATTACGCTTCTGGCGCGGGAGCTGAACCGGACGCTCGCCGGGACACATATCGAAAAAATATTCCAGCCTTCGAAAGAAGAGCTGTGTTTTGTTTTGAGTAAACGCGGCTTTTCCGGGCGGTTGCTGCTTTCCGCGCGGCAGGGCGCGGCGCGGATCCACATCACCCAAACCGCGCCGCAAAATCCGGCGAGTCCCCCCATGTTCTGTATGCTGCTCCGCAAATATTTAGCCAAATCAAAAATCACCGCGTTCACTCAGCTTGGGCTGGACAGGGTATTAACTTTAGAACTCGACACGCAGAGTGAGCTCGGTGAATCGGCTCGGCTGTTCTTAACGCTGGAACTGTTCGGCGCGAAAAGCAATATCATTCTAATGAACCATGACGGGCGGATTATTGACGCGGTAAAGCGCACAGGCGGCGCGGACAGTCCCGGAAGGCTGATTTTGCCCGGTGCTGTTTATCAACCGCCGGCTTCCCCCGCCCGTCTTGATGTGAGAAGTCTTTCAAACGCGGAGCTTGAACGGCTTTTTCCCGATGAAATAACAGGCGACGGGGCATTTTCCGCGCTTTCTGAAACATTGGCGGGGTTTTCTCCCGCGGTTTGCCGTGTGCTTGCCCGCAAAGCCGAAAACGGACTGCCGCTTTCACAAGTGTTGGCGGAACATATAAGCTTAATCAGCCAAGATGGGCAACCG
Source organism: Oscillospiraceae bacterium (assembly GCA_031273775.1). Classification (GTDB taxonomy): domain Bacteria; phylum Bacillota; class Clostridia; order Oscillospirales; family Acutalibacteraceae; genus JAISRF01. The sequence goes on along the minus strand of JAISRF010000128.1, from coordinate 2,353 downwards.
ATGCTTTTACAAACCGAAAGCGGGGAACCCATTGATTTCTCGTACTTTCCTCTGCCGCCGAGAGAACCGGGACAGCGCGCCCTCCCCTGCCCCGGTTATTCCGCGCTGCTGGACAGCTTTTACGCCGGGCAGGAAGCGGCAATACGCAAAAAAGCCAAAGCCGCGGACATTCTGCGGTGCGTGAACACCAGTCGGGAGCGAGTGGCCAAAAAGCTCCAGTCACAGCGCGGGGAGCTTGCGGCTTGCGGAGACCGTGAAAAACACCGGATTTTCGGTGAGCTGATTACCGCCAATCTCTGGCGAGTGGAAAAAGGCGCGCCGGTGCTGGACGCGGAAGATTATTACAACGGCAACCAGCCGGTACGCATTCCGCTTGACCCGTTGCTGACCCCCGCGCAAAACGCCGAGCGGCATTTCCGGCGGTACAAAAAGCTGCAAACGGCTCAGGAATTTCTAACCCGCCTGATTGCCGACGGCGAACGGGAGCTTGAATATTTGGAGTCTGTGCTTGCACTTTTGGAGCACACTGACACACAGGAAGGCATGGACGAAATCCGGGAGGAGCTTGCCGCGCAGAGATATTTAAAGCGGCCGGTCGGTCGGAAACAGCCCAAGAAAAGCGCATCCTTCCCGCCACACGAGTTTCTGATTGAAGGATTCCGGGTGCTGGCAGGGCGGAGCAACACGCAAAACGACCGGTTAACCTTACGGCAGGCGCGGGGCACGGATATTTGGCTGCACACCAAAAATATTCCCGGTACCCACGTGATAATTGAACTTAACGGAAAAACGCCGCCCGATTCCGTAATTGAAAAGGCGGCGGCCATTGCCGCGTATTATTCAAAAGGCGGTCGGGGAAAAATCGCGGTGGATTACTGCCCGGTCAAGCACGTGAAGAAGCCAGCGGGCGCAAAACCCGGCATGGTGGTGTACGAGGGGTATAATACGGTATATGTGACGGCGGGGTTACCTGCGACCGCAACTTGATAAAGCCTCTGTCTCCCCGGCGGTGGGCAGGGATGGTTGCGCTATATGGGACGCAAGGCGCTGGTTCAGCACCCGAAAACCGAAATGTCCAGCCCGTCCGCGTTTGCGTGCCGCATATACAGCTTTTGCCCCCATTCAACGTCTTCCCGGCGGTCAAATACCACCAACCACCCTTTTTGCGCACCTAACGACTTCATGTAACCCGCAAGCTGCACTTTGCCGTCCTCTACCGCCTTCTCGCTGTAACGAAGCTTTATTTCAATTGGGTAGCGCTTGCCTCGGTAACGGATGCAAAGGTCTGCGCGGCGGGTTTCCGCCGCGAATTCCCGGTCAAGGAACCCACCGCCGTTTATCACGCGCTGCAAAAAAGCCATCAATATCAGGTGGGGCGCGGCTTCCCGATACGCGAATTTGTCCTGCCATATGGCGGAGTTTTCACGCCAGAATACCTGAAAGTCTGAAAGCAGGTAATCCACGTCTATGGCATCGTTTTTGTAATATTTGGGCATTTCATATGGGGTTTTGGTTTCAGTCAAATTGGCCTGTAAGTCGCCGTTGAGCGCCCTGACAATAACCTCGGCGTAGATGGGGTTGGATATTTCCACCAGCCCGCGGTCATCGCGGATAAGACCCATGTCTTTAACATAGCTGTAGTCATCGGAATTCCTCTTGATTTCCCCCACATCGCCCAGAATAATCGGCTGCAGAACGTTCTTTATACGTTCTTCTTTAATCCTCGCCATCAGCGAATCGAAGTGTGTGCCGCGCTGGGCTATGATTTGCCGGATGGCGCCGGACACGATTTCCCGTGTGACCGGAGAAGTGGTTTGCACCGGGACAGCGTCCTGGTCTTCCGGGTCGCTTCGCATAACGGATGCATCGGCAATGGCGTTAACCAACCAAGGCTGCCCCTGTGTCTGTTCCCACACCAAATCCTCCGCCTCCGGCTCAAATACCTGCCCGATCTCCTCTGTGTGCTGGGCGTACAGCTCGGTGATTTCGGCGCGTGTGAAATTGCGGAGCGTCATTGACGTTTTGATAATATTAAAGGGGCTGGCAGTGCCAAGCGTTTTGGACGAATCCCTGTATTCGTCGCGGTAGTCGCGGATATTCCGCATTCCGACAAGTGCCAGGGAATGAATAAAAGGAATATCACTGCGCGTAACGTACCCATCCCGAAGCTGCCGCAAAAAAGAAATTAACGTTTGGCCGGAAAGGCAGTCGGCTTCATCGAAAAACACCACAAGCGGTTTGTCAAGCAAATCGCAGAAAGATGTCAGCTCGTCTTGCAAAATATTCTCGGGGCTTAGCGTTTGAGAATCAATCCCGAATTTCTCTTTTCCGGGAATACCGGAATATTTAAGCT
>JAISRF010000095.1 GCA_031273775.1 Oscillospiraceae bacterium | reverse complement strand
CCTCAAATATCTAAGGTGAAGGGGAGAATTTCCGTGAAAAAAAGAGTGGTGTTTCGCAGGGCTTTCAGAATTTTGTGCGCCCTTTCGGCGGTCAGCGTTTTGCTGTTCACCGCGGCGCTTGGGGACGACCGGACACCTCCGGACGGGTTTGATTCATGGGCAGATTATTATGACAGCTTAATCAACGGCGGTTCCGGCGGCGCTACGGAAACTCCGTCTTTGGAAGAAATGATGTTTTGCGCCCAAAATGACCGGTTCTCACTGCGCTTTCACGAGGCCGGAATGGATTTTTACATAGAGGATAAACAGTCGGGAAAAATTTGGTCTACCGACATTGATCCGGAATATATAGATGTCGGTGGACTACGTCCGGAGGATTATTCCGCGCTGCTGGAAGTTTCTCTTGCGGACAACGAGGAAGGAGTTTCGGTTTACAGCCTGATCTCCCGGGAGGCTCAAGGGTTTTCCGTGTTGCCCCGGGCGACCAGGGACGGCATGACGCTGGACATTGTCATGCCAAAAGAACAGATTGCTTTTTCTGTAGAGATTTGGCTGGAGGAGGACGGATTTTGTGTGTCCATTCCGGAAAAAAGCCTGCGTGAGGAAGGAACCAAACGCCTGCTTTCCGTTGCGATGCTCCCGCGTTTCGGCACCGCCAGGACGGGGGAAGACGGTTACATCTTTTACCCCGACGGTTCCGGGGCGCTGGTGGATATAAAGCCCTACCCGTACCCAAAACTGCGCAGCTACGCTTACCCGATCTACGGACTTGCCGAAGCGGACGCCGATGAATTGCTTAAAAGGGAAGAGCAGGGGATTATGAACCTGATGCTGCCCATTTTCGGAATAAAGCACACCGACGGCGGTTTTTTGGCGGCAATCGTGAGTGGGGATGCCGATGCCGCGCTGATGATGGAAATGATGGACAGTTACTCCGCTTACTTCCGGTTTGATTACCGCAAATACGTAACCGCGTCCTTTAACTACACGGGAACCTCGTTTGGAGGCGGAGAGATTAAACGCTTGCTTGCTCCGCGAATTGAAGGGGATCGGATGGTGCGCTACTTTTTGCTTACCGGTCAGGAAAATACATACAGCCACATGGCCGAAGCTTACCGGAACAGCCTTGAAGCAAACGGGATCCTGACCCGCGCGGCGAAGTCCGATACCATACCGCTTTCGGTGGAATTCTTTATGGCGGTACGCAAAAACGGGATTGGCGGCAGCTATTTACAGTCTATGACCGGTTACCGTCAGGCGGCGGATATTCTGACCGATTTGGGCAGTTCGGGCGTTGGCTTACTTCAGGCGTTGCTTACCGCGTGGGGCGAGGGAGGATATGAGGCGATGCCTACCGCCGCCGACCCGGCGGGAACACTGGGTGGCAAGAGTGGCTTTTCCGCCCTGACCGATGCCTGCAAAAGGGATGACATTTTGTTGTTTGCGGGGGCACAGTATCTGCTGGCTGATAACCGGTACGGTTCCTTTAACGCTAAAAAGGACGTTTTGTTGGACTTGCTGGGAACCGCCGTTACGGACGAAGCCCAAAACACGCTTTTTATGAATCCGGCCAAAACCTTGCGGGAAAAGGTGGAAACAGCCGTAAAAAAAAGTGACGGAGCCTTTTTGCTGTCCTTGACAGACGCCGGGCGGTTGGTTCTGCCCAACCATTACGAAAAAGAGGTGACCTACCGCACCCAGATTGTGGAAGCTCTGTGTCAGGCACTCGTTTACCTGAAAGAGCGGCAGGGCAGGGCGAGTGTTTCGGGCGGCAACGCCTATGTGCTCCCCTATTCAAGCCGGCTGTATGAAATTCCGGACAGAGATTCCCGCTACGTGCAAAACAGCCGAGCTGTCCCGTTTTATCAGATGGTGATACATGGTTCTGTGGACTACACCTCTGTGGCGGGCAATTTGTCGGACAGTGTCCAGATTCAAAAACTGCGGTGGGTGGAAACCGGGAGTCTTCCCCATTTTCTGCTGACCGGCCAATCCTCCGAGGAACTGCGGGATACCGGGTACAGCCGTATATTTTCGTCACAATACCCCGATTGGAAGGAAACGGTTCTGCAAACCGCGAGGGAATTCAACGAACGGTTGTCGGCGGTCTGGAATCTGCGGATAACCCGGCACGTTCAGCTTGCGCCGGGGTTGGTACGGCTCACGTATGAAGACGGCAGTAAAACCTACATCAATTATAATGCAAGTGACGCCGAGGGCGACGGTCTAACAGTGCCCGCCGGGGATTACAAGGTGATTCCGGTCGGCAAGGAAGGAACGTGAGGAAGGCTTGAAACTGTCTTATAGCCAAAAACGCAGATGGAGCGGATATGTTTTTTTGCTGCCATGGCTTGTGGGCGCCGCTTTTTTTCTGGTGTACCCCTTTGTGTTTTCGATTGCCTTAAGTGTTTCTGACCTGGAAAACAACAATTTTACAAAGATGTTTTTTGTGGGACTGGCAAACTACAAAAAGGCGTTTGTCACCGATGTGGAATTTGTCCCAAAGTTCTTAACGGTGGTGACGGACACCCTGATTAACACCCCGATGATTGTGATTTTTGCCTTTTTGACGGCGATTATGGTCAGCCGGGACATCAAGGGTAAAGGGATTTTCCGCGCGCTGTTTTTTCTGCCGGTACTGTTGGGGACGGGGTTTGTCATGCAGCAGCTTCAGGGACAGAGCATACAATCGGGCAGCCTGGAGGTGGCGCGGGGTATATTGCTTCCGGAAAAACTGCAAGCGTACCTGGGGTACGAAATCACCGGTTATATTACCGCTTTTTTTAACCGGATCACCATTGTAATGTGGGGCTCCGGCGTGCAGATTGTCATCATGTTGGCGGGTATTCAGAGCATTGCGCCTGCCCTGTATGAGGTGGCCAGGGTGGACGGAGCCACCGAATGGGAAATGTTTTGGAAAATCACCCTGCCCATGTCAGCGCCCATCCTTTTACTTTGCATTGTTTACACCATCGCCGCGTCTTTTACCGGATCGTCACAGGTGGTGGATTACATTATTTCTTTGGCTTTTGGAACTGCTGTGCCTCAGTTTGCCTATTCAGCGGCCATGGGGTGGATTTACTTTCTGTTTGTTTTGGCGGTTATTTTGCTGGTGTTTTTGATGATGCGGCGCCCGGTAAACCGGGTTGCCCAAAGATGAGAGAGGTGGGCGTTTAGCGTGAAAGGTTTCCTTTTGCAAGGCAAAAATCTTTCCCGTCTGCGGGGCAGGTTAAAAAGCGCGCTGCTTGTGCGGATTGCGGTTTATCTCTTGCTGGTTGATTTGGCATTTGTCTTCGCTTATCCGTTTTTGTACATGATGGTGACCTCCCTGAAATCCCCTCAGGACGTCCGGGATATTACAGTCAACTGGCTTCCCTCCGGTCTGCATTGGAACAACTACCGCCTGTCTTTTTCCCTGTTGGGCTACCCTTCCGCTTTGGCGCGGACTGTGTTGGTTGTGGGGGGGTGTACCCTTGGACACCTTTTTTCCTGTTCATTTGTGGGGTATGGATTTGCCCGCTTTTCTTTCCGGGGGAAAAGCCTGTTTTTTCTGTTGCTTTTGCTGTCCATTATTGTACCGGTACAAACCATTATCGTTCCGGAATACATCTTTTTTTCCGGCGCGGGATTTTTGGGGACGTATTTGCCCATGATGGTGCCGTCCTGGCTGGGGTTTGGGCTTTCCGGCGGGCTTTTCATCTTTATATTCCGGCTGTTTTATATTTCACTGCCCCGGTCGTTGGAAGAAGCGGCCGGCATTGACGGGTGCGGGGCGGTGTCGACATTTTTTCGTATTGCGCTGCCCGCGTCCCGTTCATCCGTTATGGTTTGTTTGGTGCTTAGCCTGGTGTGGCACTGGAACGATTATTTTGAACCGCTTATCTATATTACCCAGCAAAAAAAATACCTTCTCCCCATGCTGCTGCCAGGGCTTTACCGGATTATGGGCGGAATGCAGGACGCCTCCCTTTCCGGCGGGGACGCTTTGGGGGATATTTATACGGAGGCGGTGGCCATGGCGGCGACCTTTTTGGTTGTGCTTCCGCTTTTGATTGCCTATCTGTTCCTGCAAAAAAAATTCGTTCAGGGGGTGGAGCGCAGTGGGATAACAGGGGAATAGTGGGCGCCCGGCAACGGCAAATCCGGCAAAATTTGCATAAAAATCATTGATTTATGGAGGTTAACATGGAAAAAACAACATTCAACTTTGTGGAATTTTTCAAAAAGCGCCGTATACCCATCCTGTCCGGATCCGGCGTTGCGGCGCTGCTGCTGGTACTGGCGCTGGTTTTCACCATGTGCCGCCCGGACTCCTCCGGGCAGACCGGCGAAAACAGCGCGGTTGGTTCGTCCGGTACCGGCGAAAGCGGAGCGGAAAATTCAGGTGACGAAAGCGAACCGGAAACCGATTCTGACTCAGACATGACCGAGCCCGCTTCCGATGCGCCTACAGCCCTGTGGAATCCTTCAAATCCCGGCGGCAGTTCTGCAGACCAGAAAGACATTGAGGTGGTAAACAACTGCTACACCTCCGGTCGCAAAATCGCCAAGGACACGGTGACCTTTAAGATCATGATTCGTGATCATGCGGCGGGTTTGGCAAAATATGACGACTCCGCTTTTGCAAAGTATGTTTTAGAGCAGTTTAATATAAAATTACAGTTTGAAATTGTGGCCATTAGCCAAGTGTCGGAAAAAACATCTCTGGCTTATGCGTCAAAAGACCTGCCCGATATGTTCTGGGTGATGGCGAGCACATCAACCATCCATTATCCGTATATCGACGACGGCGGCTATATTGCGGAGCTGGGGCAATATCTGGATCAATACGGTCCCAACATCAAGAATATGTTTGCCGAAACGCCCCTGACCAAGTATTCCGTGACGTATGACGACGGAAAATTTTATATGCTTCCCATGTACAATGACCGGGATAATTTCAGCTGGAAGTTTTTTATTAACAAAACATGGCTTTCCAACCTGCGTCTGTCCATGCCAACCTCTACGGATGAACTGCGGGATGTTCTCACGGCGTTTAAGGAACAGGACGCCAATAAAAACGGTTCCGTTTCGGATGAAATTCCCATGATGATTGCCGCGGGTGATCCACAGGTAGGCCAGATCCCCCTTTCTCTGTTCAGTCCGTTCGGCCTGTACAGCTACACCAATGCGTGGTGTTTGGATCAGTCCACAGACAAGGTGCAGTACGCATTTTCCACTGACGGTTACCGCAAGGGCTTGCAATATTACAAAGGCTTGCGGGACGCGAGGTTGCTGGACGCCAATTTCCGCGGGGCTAAAACCACAGATATTTACAACCGTGCCAGCGCGTCCGTGCAGACGGTGGGCGTTTTTGCGGCAAATTCATACGGCAGCGCGGTTTCTGACGAAAGCTTTGCCGCAAACTATACCCTTTTACCGCCGCTGAAAAGCAGCGGGATTGCTTCGGCGAACTGGGTCAACACCCCATATGAAAATATCTGGTCGGATTGGTTTTTGCTGACTAAAACCTGCAAATACCCCGAGGTTGCCGTCCGTCTGGCCGATTGGCTATATTCACAGGAAGGGACATTCGTTGCCCTGAAAGGTCCTCCCGGAGCGCCCAATTACTGGAACGCCGATTCCTCCGGTAAAATCGTTATCAACAAAAAGAACATCCCCGCGGGGAAAACCGACAGCGATTTTATTTACAGCCTGACTCCGGGGTACCCCATTCCTCATTATAACAGCCGTGCCGTGATTGATCTGGGCAATACGGCGTTAGAATCTTACGCCACTCAGGCAGAAAAGAATTATTCCGCCCAACTTAGTTCCATGTACGGTAGTCTGCCCCCGCTGAAAGCTCTGCCTCACCTGACCTTTACGGCCAAGGAAACGGCGGAAATGCAGGAAGCCGGCGGCAATTTCTCTTCTTACGCCATTCAAATGCAGTGGAACTTTATCGGCGGAACCGCGAACCTGAACAATGACTGGGACTCGTACCTTAGCCAGTTAAAACAGTTGGGAATCGAAAAAATCGCGGCGTATTACCAGACGTCATACAACCGGTATAAGGTTTGGCAGAAGAACAATAAGTGAAATCGGATTACGCGGCAGCCGACGTGGGCGGGAAACGCCGGCCGCCGCGCAAGCAAGCGGGGTAATTTCTGAGAAAAAAGCGTTGGGGAGGGTGCGCGGCTATGCTTGAAAACGGAAAGCTGTCCTTTAATATGGATTACAGACAGGTTTTTTTTCTTTGCTGTGACGACGCGGACAGGTTTCACATCCGGGAAAGTATCCGCGGGATACAGAACAACGATCCGGTTCTCTTTCACAATCCCCGGGACGATGAAGTGGATTTACCTTTTTCACTAGCGGGGGGCGCTCATTATGTGGTGGGGGACAGTCACTTCACCCGGCGTGAGGGCGAGGATACTTATCAACTGATATTCACCTGCGCGGGAAAAGGTGTGGCACGGTTCGGCGAAACTCGCTTTGAGTGCGCGCCCGGCACCGTTTTGCTTCTGGATTGCCGTCAGCCGCACGAATACAACGTTCCCAAAAAACAAATATGGAATTTCAAACACATACATTTCAAGGTTAACGCTTCCGCCCGGAGGGTGGCCGACCGGGCGCTGGGTTTTATTGAGCACGATAACCACGAAACAGAAGCCCACATGAACTTTTTATTCGAAGAGCTGCGCAATTTTAACAACAATTCGCCCTACCTGATTTCCAACCGCATTTCTAACATGCTGACGGAATTGATTCTTCTGCATTCTCACGCGGAACTGTCCGATTCCCGCTGGATTTTAATTGAAAAAGCCGCCGAATATATGCGTGCCAATTATATGAACAAAATCAACATTGCCGAGCTGGCTCAAAGCGAGTTCCTATCCGTTTATTATTTTTCCCGCCTGTTTAAGAGCCATTTTGGCCTTTCACCATATGATTACCTGATTCATTATCGGCTGATGAAAGCCAAACACCTGTTGATTTTAGGGGAAAACGTCAAAAAATCCGCGCTTTTATGCGGCTTTGACCACGTGGGGAATTTTTCACGTATTTTCAATAAATACGTCGGGGTTCCTCCGAGCGAGTTTCAGCGGCAACGGTATAAATGGTGAAAATGATTCAATATGCACTTTTGCCGTTGCAATGACGGGGCGGAACATTTTTTACCGCGTCCGCTACTCTTGCCGCGTCCACAGCCGCTTTTACGTGATGTACGCGTACAATGTGGGCGCCGCCCCAAATTGCCAGCGTGTGCGCCGCAACCGTTCCCCAGTCTCGTTCTCCCGGAGCGGATTCCCCGCTTGCCGCTCCAATAAACCGTTTGCGGGAAGCCCCGGCCAAATAAGCGTATCCCGGCGGTGAGGTTTCCGAAAGAATTCCTGTTATCCACCGGGTTTCTTTAATCAACAGCAGATTTTCCTCCGTGCTTTTTCCAAAGCCCAACCCGGGATCAAGACAGATTTGTTCCCGCCCAACGCTAAGCGCTTCGGCCTCTTTCGCGGCGTTTGCCAGCCACGCGCTCACCTCCCCGGCGAGATTCAAGCGCTCGGCGGACAGCGACCGGTGGTCAGTGTTTTCCTGTTTTTTATCTCCGTTGTGCATGATTACCCAACCCGCGCCGTATTCACACACGACCTTCGCCATTTCCGGGGAAACGACACCGCTTACATCGTTGATTACCGCCGCGCCTATTTCCAGTGCTTTTCGAGCCACCTCCGGGTAAAACGTGTCCACGGAGACAGGTGCGATGCGTGTCAGCCCCAGCTCAAATACAGGGGCAAGCCGCGCCCACTCTTCTTCGGCGGAAACGGGAGTGTGGCCGGGCCGTGTGGACTGCCCGCCGATGTCCAGAATATCCGCGCCCTGAGCCGCCATTTCACGGGCGCGCTCCAGCGCCGCCGCGGGTTCCAAAAACCGCCCGCCGTCCGAAAAGGAATCCGGCGTCACGTTCAAAATGCCCATAATATATGTACGTTCTCCCAGCGGGAACTCACGGGTGGCAGTGATAAATTTCATTCACTCTCAACTCTCTGCTTTCCACTTTCAACTTTTCAAGAGATCCATTACTTCCTGACGGGAACGCGCGTCCGAACGCATTCTGCCCCGCAGCGCCGAGGTTTGGGTTTTGCTCCCCGCCGCACGCACGCCCCGCATGGTCATGCACAGGTGCTCCGCCTCAATAATTACCGCCACGCCCTGGGGCTGTAATTCCCGCTCCAGAAAATCCGCCAGCTGGCCGGTCAGCCGCTCTTGCAATTGCGGCCGCCGCGCGAACGAATTCACAATCCGCGCCAGCTTGGAAAGCCCAATCACCCGCCCGTCTTTGGGAATGTAGGCTATATGCGCCTTGCCCACAAAGGGCGCTAAATGGTGCTCACAAACGGAATAAAGCGGAATGTCCCGAACGGTGACCATTTCCTCGTTACCGGTTTCATGAAATATTTTCAGGTGCTTTTCGGGATTTTCGGCCAGCCCGGCGAAAATTTCCCCGCACATTTCGGCCACCCGTTCCGGAGTTTCCCGCAATCCTTCTCGGTCGGGGTCTTCGCCCACGGCCAGCAGAATCTCACGTACGGCTGATTTGATTCGTTCTTTGTCCATTTTTACGCCCCATCGCAAAGGCAGACCTTCGCGCCTGCCCGGCTCCTGTGTCCGCCCAATGTTGTGAAAATAATAAATCTTGACCTTTTTCTCCTTTTATATTACACTAATAAACAATTAATATCAAGTTAAAAATAGGGGAGCATCTGATGAAAAATTCGGAAAAATCCATGGATTCCATTGTGGCGCTTTGCAAAAACCGAGGTTTCGTGTACGCCGGGAGCGAAATTTACGGCGGGTTGTCGAATTCCTGGGACTACGGGCCGCTGGGCGTGGAGTTTAAAAACAACGTTAAACAGGCGTGGTGGGAAAGCTTTGTGCGCCGCTCAACCTACAATGTCGGGCTGGATAGCGCCATTTTAATGAACCCGGAGGTGTGGAAAGCGTCCGGGCACGTGGGCGGCTTTTCTGACCCGCTAATGGACTGCCGGGACTGCAAAACCCGCCATCGCGCCGACAAACTGATTGAGGATTTCGGCGCCAACCCGGCGGGCATGAGCTTTGAGGAAATGAGCGCGTTTATTGCGGAAAACGGCATTGTCTGCCCGGAATGCGGCGGCAAAAATTTCACGGAAATCCGCCAGTTTAACCTGATGTTCAAGACCTTTCAGGGCGTGACGGAATCCTCCGCCAGTCAGCTTTACCTCCGGCCGGAAACCGCGCAGGGTATTTTCGTCAATTTCGCTAACATACAGCGCACCACCCGCAAAAAAATTCCCTTTGGCGTAGGGCAGATCGGTAAATCTTTCCGCAACGAAATCACGCCGGGAAATTTTATATTTCGAATCCGGGAGTTTGAACAGATGGAGCTGGAATTTTTCTGCAAACCGGGCACCGATTTGGAATGGTTTGCCTATTGGAAAGAAACCTGCCGCAAATGGCTGCTTAACTTGGGCGTGAAAGAAGAGAATCTCAAGCTCCGCGACCACGACCAAAAGGAGCTTTCGCATTATTCCAACGCCACCACGGACTTTGAGTACCTGTTCCCGTTTGGCTGGGGCGAACTGTGGGGCATCGCCGACCGCACCGATTTTGACCTGAAGGCGCACAGCGCGCAGTCGGGGAAAAGCCTGGAATATTTCGATCCGGACACGAACGAAAAATATATCCCGTACGTGATTGAGCCGTCCCTTGGAGCGGACAGGGTGGCGCTTGCCTTTTTGTGCGAGGCGTATGACGAGGAGGAACCGGACGAAAAGGGTGAGACCCGCACGGTTTTGCGCTTTCATCCCAAGCTCGCCCCCTTCAAGGCGGCGGTGCTGCCCCTTTCCAAAAAGTTGGCTGAACCGGCACGGAAGCTGTTTGATTCCCTGATTTCGCGGTTCGCCGCAGATTATGACGACGCAGGTTCCATCGGCAAGCGGTATCGCCGTCAGGACGAAATCGGCACACCGGTTTGTGTCACGTTTGACTTTGATTCACTTGAGGACGGGTGTGTAACCCTCCGTGATCGTGACACCATGAGCCAGGAGCGGGTAAAGATAGAGGAGGTGGCGGGACGGATTACGGCGTTGCTTTGACAGTTGACAGTTGACGGTTGACAGTTGACAGCTGACAGTTGACAGTTGATGGTTATGGTGTCCAATGTCGCGGACGGAATACAAAAACTTGCCGTGTCTCCGCGGCTGCGGATCAATGGCTTACTTTTTCACAAAGCAAAAGAAAGACAAGTTGTTTTGGGCGTGGGCGCGGTTCACTTTGGCAATTTAACTGTCAACTGAAATTATCCGGTACATCAGCGCGGCGTCGCCTTTGGCGGCGCTTTCGTTTATGGCCAGCACCTCGGCGCCGGTTTTTTTTGCGCCGAACGTAATTTCCAGCACATCGCCCACCTTTACCTCGTAAGACGCGCGGGCGGACTTGCCGTTGACCGTTACCTTGCCCGCATCGCAGGCGTCGTTCGCCACAGTGCGCCGTTTTATTAAACGGCTCACTTTCAGATATTTGTCAAGCCTCATGGTTTT
>JAISRF010000125.1 GCA_031273775.1 Oscillospiraceae bacterium | reverse complement strand
TATACCGGCCAATACAACCATTACAAGTGCGGCATTGGCTCTTACCTTGAGGGACGGTCAGAGCACATGGAGCAACATCAGCGTGTTTCCGGCAAACACCGACTGGACTTCAACACTGTGCTGGGCTGTTCAACCGTCAATCGGGACGGCGTTGGCGGAAAACGTGGCTCCGTCCAACATGCTGTACACCACCGATGTTACGGCTGCCGTGCGCTCGTGGTATACCGGAGCCGACAATCATGGGGTGATGGTTCGTTACCATAACGAGTCGGTCAATGACTACAATTCCTTTTATTCGTCGGACGTAGGAGATAGACCGCCTTCTTTAACCATCAATTATGAAAATACCGCCGATTTACAGGTAGCGTCTATTAACGCGCCCTCGGGAGATGTCGGCAACAGCTTGAATATAAGCGCGGTAATCAGCAATACCGGAGCTGCGGCAGCCGGGGCAAGCACGGTACAATACGTGATTAAAGACAGCGGCGGAACAACGGTACATACCGCGACCGCTTCTTGCGGAAGTGTTGCCGCGGGCGCAAGCGTTACGGCGGCATCTATTTCCTGGACTCCTGTAACGGCTGACACCTATACGGTGACCGTAACCGCCGATTATTTTAATGTGATACCGGAATCTGACGAGAACAATAATACAATGAGTGCCGGGGTTACCGTTGGTGATTATTATCAGGTACTAAACTGGTTTTATCCTTTAACGCCTGCTTCCGGGGGCAATATTAATATCATCTCGCCCTATAATAGAGGGAACCCGGGGTTTGCCGTGGAGTGCAATTATGGCGTTCCGGTGTATGCAATAGACAACGGGACGGTTTTAGCAACCGGATATGACGACCTCAAGGGCAATTATGTCGCGATAAAAACAAATTCAATCGCCCCTTCCGGCCAACAATACATCGTATGGTACACTCATTTGCAAACCATTGATGTAAACGTAAATGCCACAGTGGTTAAGGGCACAACCGTTATCGGCAAAACCGGAACAACCGGGCTGTCTCCTTTCCCGCGCCTCGGCTTATATATCAGCACTGCCAACACAGCCGAACTGTCGTTGCTTAACATATCCAATACGGTTGACCCGGTTCGTTTCTGGGATTACTGGGGTTCTTCCGGCCACTTTATCTTCGGCGACATCAACGGCGACGGCCAAGCAAACGAGTTTGACCTTGCGTCTTTGAGGGAACACCTTTTGCGTAAAAATCTGCTGTCGGGCAGCGCACTTGTGGCCGCGGATATGAACGAGGACGACAAGGTGGATATTCTTGATTTATTAATTCTCAAAAGATATCTTTTGGAGAACACACGGGGGGACTTAGTAAACGAACCTTCGCAGGAGGAGTCTTCAAGCGCCGCTTCAACATCGTCTGCTGCATCGTCTTCTTCTTCGGCGTCGTCCGGCACATCAACCTCCTCATCAACTTCGACTTCTGTGAAGACGGACAGCGACGGTTTTGGTCCCCCGTACAGGTAGAATTTTTTAAGACGGGTGTATTCATACGAGATTCCGTCTTGCACAGCACAGGCTGAAAACCCGTATAATGGGGGTTTTCAGCCTGTGCTGCTTTTTGGCAGACCACACGCCCATTTATAAAGTCGGCATGTGAAGTTTACCGTTCTGTTATTTCAAAAAGTTATCCCGGAACTCAAACTGCCGGACGTCATAACCCTTTTTCGCCAGCGTCCCGAATTTCAACGCCACAAGATTGATGTCGGCGTACATTTCCCCGGCAATCTGCTGGATATCACAGCCGTTTTCAACCAATTCAACGACCTCATCATCCGGCAGGAGCAGTTCGGCGGCAAACACGTTCGCTTCATATTCCGGACGGTTTTTCATGTTGTAAATCATGAACTCCCGCAACCATCGGTTGTCGGCAAGCGCGCGGTGAAGTTGGTCGTGGCCCAGCTCATGGGCGCAAACCAGCCGCTGCGTATACTCGTCCAAGGTGTTGTTGATGACGATGAAGCGGTTGCGCTTCATGTGGTTATACATCCCTTTCATCGTGCCCAAATCCCCAAATACGATTTCGGCTCCTTCCGCTCTGGCAATGCGGAAGGGGTCTTTTGTTTCGTGCTGCTTTATCAGCTGTGCCGCCCGAAGCAGGATTTCATCTGCCATATCACTCACCTCCAAAACAGTATACAGCAATGTGTGTCCACAAATCGGGACACTTATTCCGCGCGTTCTAAATATTTTTTCGGCGTGTACTTTTTGTTGTTTTCCTTGCCCGCCAATAAAGGTCATTGATGGTTCGCATGACCTTATCCTTGTCGTCCTCAGAAAGCTCGCCCCCGGCGAACAGGCCGCCGACCTCTGAAACAAGCGCCTGCACCTCGCGTTTGCTTTTTGACCCGCCCTTTTCGGCAGCCTCAATGATGTACCTGTCCTCATCCGAGAGCAGGTAATCAGCCGTCACATCAAACAGCGCGGATATTTTCCCGTAAACCTCCGTCTGTTTGGGATACATCTTTCCCGACTCATAATTTTGATAAGTCCTGCAAGTTACGCCGATGATTTTTGCGACTTGCTCCTGCGTCTTTCCCGCCGACCTGCGAAGCTGAACCAATTTCTCGCTGAATCTCATTTTTGACCCCTCCTGCGGCAATCTTGAAATACGAAATAAATTTCATAATGCCTATTGACATTTCGTGACAGTGGTGGTATACTCGTGTCACGAAACGTATTTCGTTATTATAATACCAAACAATTTCGTGTTTGTCAAGGGGTAAATAAAAAAGTCGGAAGATGCAGAAAAAACATAATAACAGGGAGGTTCATCATGCAGTATTTATCCAAAGAAATGATTGAGATTATCGGCGAGGGCGTGCTGGCCGATTTCCGGAAAACCGAAGTCAAGGCGGGCCACGGCATAGACATTGAAGCCCTTGCAGGGCGGTATCTCGGCTTGCGGCAGGTTGACATGAAACTGTCCGACAGGGGAACGCTGTTGGGACTGACTACATTCGGCGGGATTGAGGTTGACCTTTATCTGGGCGGTGAAACAAAAACCGTCCGTTTGCCGCGGGACACAATTCTGCTGGAGGAAGCCATGCTCAAAGACGGCAAACCCGGCAGACGGCGCTTCACCATTGCCCATGAGTGCGGGCACCAAATCCTCTACCGCACCGAAGAGAAAAAAACCGGGGTGAGCATCCGCGCCCGCTTTGCACCCGGACAAGCCTATTCCTGCCGGGATTTGATGAGAGTATCCGACTGGTATGAGTGGCAGGCTAACGCAATGGCGGCGGTTCTGCTGATGCCGAAAGACCTAATTGCTTTCGTGGTTGATTTGTTCCATGGAGGCGGTAAGTTTAAGTGTTTCGGGCATTTCGGGCTTGAACCGGCTGACCGCCGCTGTGTTTGCGCAATGGCGGAGCATATCGGGGTGTCCCTTTCGGCAATGATGATTCGCCTGCGGGGGTTGGGCTATATCGAACCCCGTCCCGCTGAGGGGTATAAGCACAATCCGATAGACATTTATATGACGGCGGAGGACATATCGAAATGACAAGAATTATTAAAAACGGCAAGCGATCACCGGAGGCGCTGGAAAAGATACGCCGCCACAGAGAGGGGACGGAAAATTTGAAAAGCCGGCTGGCCGAGTGCCATTTCTGCGGCCACAATTCCATTGTACTGTTTGAGGATTCACGCGGACACGTTCAGGCGAAGTGCTCCGTATGCAGGGAGGAAAGCGTCTACAACGCGGTGTTGTGCCGCAACGGAACTGTGCGTTTCCGGTTAATACAGCCGCAGACCTAAAAGACCAAAATCAAAATTAAATAAACATACTGTGCCTTGGAGCTGAATAGATAGACTTCCTACGAGCCGTATGAATGTGAGAATTATCCTGCCGGGATAACTCTGTTCATTCGGCTTGTCAGCGAATCTCATTCATACGGCTCCAAGGTTTTTTATGTCCTTTCTGCTTTTCACGGCGGAAAGGATTTTTTAATGTGCCCATATAATCCCCGCGCCCCTCCGATTTTGAATTTTTGAAACCGCAACAAAAATTCAAATTTTCGGAGGAAACCATGAAAACAACTCATTTGGTTTGGAAAGACCCGGCCTGCGGCGGTATAAGCCCCGAATGGCAGGAACTCAACGGGCAAGAGTTTTATGCGTTCATCAACATATCTGAAAACAAAGGGCGACGGTTCATCAAGCTGTATAGCGCGAGCGAGGACGGCAGCGATGGCGACATCATGATTGAAGCCACAGAAGATGAATATGTCGATTGGCGCAAAGGTAAAGACCACAGTGATTGGGTACGCAAAAGTAATGAGGAAAAAGGGTATCAGACCGTTTCCTATCATGCTATGGAAACCGAGGACGGTTGCTTTGGTGAGGAACTTATAGGCGACCCTGAATCAGAATTTGAGAATTTCACCACCGAAAAAATTGTGATGGAGCAGCTTTCGACTGCATTAGAAGTGTTGTCAGAAGATGAGTTGTGGCTTGTCGACAAGGTTTACAGGGACGAAAAAAGCCTGTCCGAAGTTGGTAAACTTCTTGGAATGAGTAAGGTCGCAGTTTTTAAGCGGCTTAATAAAGCTTTGACGAAACTTAAAAATCAGATTTTCTAAAAATCTTGGTTAACGATTTCAGTTTTACTTCCCAATGGAATAGTGAGAGGAGATGGAAACCTCTCAACAACCGAATAAATCAAATCGTCAAACACATTCCCTTTTCCGAAAGCCCGTCGGACGGTGCGCCAAGACCCCCGCAAGGGGTGAGCGGTAACACCTGACCGAAATGCCGGTTCCCCCCCGCGGGGATTATGGTAATCCGGCAAGGCGACGACCGGGAAAGGGGCAGGTACTCCGGCCCAGCCACAGTCCGAGCGTTGAAGCGGCATTTTCCAGCCGTGAGCCGTCGCAGGCAATGGGGGTCGCTCGGCTGGACAGCGGAGGGGTGAAACTCCCGTGGAGCGGTTTAACCAACCGCCGTTTGACGGTTTCCCTTTTAACACTCAGGGGTGTTGGAACAAGTATGAGTGTTTTTAAATAAGACCGAAGCGGCCGTGGCAAAAGAAGATGCAGTTTATTATAACTTCCCATAATTCCAAAACCCCGCCGCCCGGTCTACATATCAACAGGGGGTTCATTTTATGCCATTTGAAGTAAGACGCGGCGAGATATATTTCGCCGATTTGTCACCCGCGGTCGGAAGCGAACAAAGCGGACACCGACCCGTTTTAATCATCAGCAATGACACGGGCAACCGCCACAGTCCCACGGTGGTAGCCGCGGCCATTACCAGCAAGCCAAAGAAAAAGCTCCCTACCCACCATATGCTCCCCTCTTTCAGCGGGCTGGTATCATCCGTGGCACTGCTTGAACAAATCCGCACCCTCGATAAAAGCCGTCTGGAAACGCTTGTCGGAACGCTGGACGAAATCACAATGATAGGCATTGACCGCGCCTTGGCGGTCAGCGTGGGGATTGAACGCGGGGTGAAATCAAGATGAGTAAAACCCAAGAAACCCGCCGTGAGAGTTACCTGGCGATTTTGCCCACGCTTGCGCAGCGGCAGAAAACCGTATTACAGATTTTGAAAGATTACGGAGAAATGACCGCGCAGGAGGTTGCCGATTCGCTTTTCCTGATGAATATTACGCCGACAAACGAGCGGAATTTCGCCGCCCCGCGCCTGACTGAGCTTTGCGATATGGGCTTAGCGGAAGCGATAGGCAAAAAAGTCTGCGGCAAAACGGGCAGGACGGTTTCCATATGGTCTGCCACGGACAAGGCGAAAAAGAACGGGCTTGAACCCACAGACGACGCCACGCCATTGCGGATTGAACTGTCTGTAAAAATCTGGCTGAACAGTCTGGAGCGCGGCGGCGGCAAACCGAAACAAGTAAAACAAGGGGGCGTTTGAGCCATGGAAAAAATCGAGGCTATCAATATCCGCATATTAACAAAGGAAGAACAACAGAGGTTTATCGAAGTTCTTCCTTTTTATAATACCGGTAATCTGTTTGCGGTGGCGCTGGCAACCGGAATACGTATCGGTGAGCTTTGCGCTTTAGAGGTCAGTGACATTGACAGGAAACAGCAATGTATCCACATTAACAAATCATCAGGTCGCCGCCGCATGGACAAATACACCGGCGAGGTAGGCATTCAGGTAAATATGTTAACCAAATACAGCATTCGCAAAATCCCCCTGCTTCCAAGCGTGGAAATGATGATTGACCGCCAGCTAAAACTGAACGAAGAAATGCGGCAGCGCGCCGGCAATAACTGGAATGAAAATGTTCTGCTGTTTCCGACCGAATTGGGAAACGCCCATGATATAAGCGGAATACGGACAGCAATGGAGCGTATTGTAAAACGCGCCGGTCTGGAACACATGACGGTTCAGGCCCTGCGGCACACTTACGCTGCGACCGCCCTGAGCTCCGGCGCGGCATTACAGAACGTGGCGAATATAATGGGGCACAAGGACGGGGCGGAAACACTCAAACATTACGCCCGGCACATCAACATTGACGCCATGACACATCTGAAAGCGTTGGCGGGGCAAAACACCGGTCATCTTGGGATTACCGCCGCTGAATTGCGGCAGGTTGTGTTCGGTGCGGAAACCGCCTTGGAAAAAACCTCTGTCAACGGGCAGGTTGGCGAAGCGATTACCATGTACAAGAATATGCCGCCAAAAAAGAGCGTGGAGCAGGTTCTAAGTGTTTGCGAAGATGTTCTCTGCCAGTCGCCGGATAAGCTCCCGGCACACGATAAAGAGGTTCTGCTTGGCGTTTTGGGGCAGTATACGGCGATGAAACGGTGTATTGCGGAGCAGGAGCGGGCGGCGAAGGCGAAAAAGTCAAAGACGCATGAAAGGTAAACACCGAAGAAACCCGTTTGACCGCAATAAAAACACGAACGAAAAAGGAGAAAACGACCTATGACAAAAGAAGAATTATCGCGATTCATCACCACCGTTGGCGACAGCGGCGCCACCCGCAAGCTATACGAAGAAGCAGTCAAGGAAGTCGCCGGGCTTATCAGCGGCTGCTTGGTTTTCCGGCTGTGCAGGGCAATCCGCTCGAGCGGCCATCACCCTCACGCCATCACCGCTCATCTTGAGATGCTCTGGGGTAACAACAACCACTTTGGCTTGGTCTATTTTATAGCCCTGCTTGCCGGGGGCACTGGCACCGACTTACCTGGACAGTTTGTCGAGTTTGCCGCGGCGGAATCTTTTGTCCCGTATCTGGCGGCGGCATTGATGGATGACTGGCTTGATTGCCATGAAGATTTTGAACTCTGAGCGTACACACGCGAATGAGAGAAACGGAGAGCATAAGACATGAGCATACTCAAAACAAACGAAGCGTATCAAATTCTCTTTCCTGACTATCCCGATGTGGTCAATATAAAGCAGCTATGTGAAATGCTGGGCGGTATCTGTGAAAAAACCGGATACCGTCTTTTACATTCCGGCAAGATTAAATTTTTCACTGTCGGGCGTTGCGTTCGTATCCCAAAGATTCATGTAATTGATTATCTTTCTGTCGCCGAATCCCAAAATGTATAAAAATAATTTTTGCACATTTGCGGCGCGAGGGCAAAGATGATAAACTTTTATCTGTCAATGGCAGATGAATCAATGCTGTTACATCAAAAAAGGAGGATTTTATCATGGTAGCAGGTCATCTGCGAGAAAAACGCGGTTATTACCACATTATTCTGAGTTACACAGACGAAAAAGGGAATCGGCAAACCCCATCGAAAGGCACGGGATTGACCGTGAAAGGAAACAAAAAACGCGCCGAAGCGATGTTGCTGGTCGCGCGGCAGGAAATGGAGGTGGAACTGGCAAAGAGAATTTTGCAATCACCGCTGACGCTCATTGACCCGAAAGAGGTTGCGTTTACCGTGTTCATGCTTGATTGGCTGGAAATGATGAAGGCAAAGGTTGAACTTACCACATATTCAGCTTATTGCAACTGTATCAAAAAACGGATTAACCCTTATTTTGATGAGTTTCATCCGGGTTTGAAGCTGAAAAATGTTCAACCGAAGCACATTCAGGACTATTACACCTACGAGATGAAAGAACGCGGCGTTTCGCCGAACACCGTTATTCACCGCCATGCCAACATCCGTAAAGCCTTGCAATACGCTTTCAAAACCGGGCTGATTGACAGCAATCCCGCAGACCGGATTGAACGTCCTAAAAAAACGGATTACCAGGCGGATTATTACAATGAGCAGGAGTTACTTGAGCTTTTTGACGGTGTGAAATCCGACCCCATTGAGCTTGGCGTTACGTTGGCCGCCTTTTACGGGCTGCGCCGGAGTGAAGCCGTTGGGTTGAAATGGAACGCAATCAATTTTGAAAATAAGACCGTTACAATCCGCCACGTAGTTACAGAGGCCAATATTGACGGCAAGAGTGTCATCGTGGAAAAAGACCGCACGAAAACCAAAAAGAGCCATCGCACCTTGCCTCTTGTCGCACCCTTTGAGGAGCTACTGCACCGCTTGAAAGCACAGCAAAACGAAAACCGCAGCCTGTGCGGCGAGGTTTACAACAAAGATGATGCCGAGTATATCTATGTCAACGAGTTGGGCGAACGCATCAAGCCAGCTTATTTGACCACCCATTTTCCCATTGTTCTTGGGCGAATCGGGATGCGCCGCATTCGTTTTCATGACCTCAGACACAGTTGTGCCAGCCTGCTTTACGCGAACGGAGTCAGCATTAAAGAAATTCAAGAATGGTTGGGTCACAGTAATATTTCGACTACGGCAAACATCTACACCCACTTGGATTTCACCTCAAAAGTCGCGTCGGCGAACGCCATTTTAGGGGTATACCCCGCGGAGGGACACTCGGAGGGACATGGGAAAAGCTCCGAACGTATCGGAGCCTGAAACCGTTGGTGCTGCTGACCGGAATCGAACCGGTACGATGTTGCCATCACGGGATTTTAAGTCCCGGGCGTCTGCCAGTTCCGCCACAGCAGCATTTTCATTTTTTTCACCATTTTTTCTTCCAAAGCCAAAAATCAAAATTCAGAATTTGGAGGGACATGGTGGAGGGACATCGGGGGACACGCTAAAAGAGAAGTCAGAAAAACCTTGTAAAATCAAGGGTTGCAGAGAACGGGACGTTGGGAGACACCTTAAATTTTAAGTCCCGGGCGTCTGCCAGTTCCGCCACACCAGCCTGTTTTTTATATTATACTAAACCATTACAAAAAAAGTCAATAGTTATTTAACATTTTCCAGTGCGGTCGGTTGTTAAATGTTTGGCAAAGTCGCCGAGAATATAGGAACGCGCATCAGAAAGCGCAGGGAAAATTCGGTATTGAATGAATTTTCTACGCCCCAATGCCCTCTGACATAACAGACAAAATCTTCGCGCTTACAGCTTTTGTACTAAACGCTTATTTTTTATGCGATTGCCTTGAATATTTTCTGCATTTGGTCAATTGAAATTTTCCTCAAAGTAGGTTAAAATAGCGTGAGGGGTGAGTTTTTTTGGAGCTTTGGTTTACTGAACAGCATTCCCGCGATGTGCGCTTTTCCGTCAAAACCGACCGCCAGCTTTATAGCGGTCAGAGTGAGTTTCAGCGCATTGACATCTTCGAATCGGAGGAATTAGGGCGCATCCTTGTGCTCGACGGCTTTCTGATGGTGACCGAAAAGGACGAATATATCTACCACGAAATGATAACCCACGTGGCGATGGCGGCGAACCCCGAAATCGAAAATGTGTTGGTAATCGGAGCGGGAGACGGGGGAACCGTGCGTGAATTGACCCGCTACCCGAATATTAAACATATTGATTTGGCGGAGATTGACCGTGAGGTGGTGCGGGTTTGCCGCGAATACATCCCGCAAACCGCCTCCTGCCTGTCCGACCCGCGTGTGGCCATTTATTATGAGGACGGCCTGAAATTTGTCCGGACGCGCCAGGGCGTTTACGATTTGATTCTCGTTGATTCGACCGACCCGTTCGGCCCCGGAGAGGGTCTTTTCACCAAGGAATTTTACGGCAACTGCTACAAAGCGCTGGGCGACCGCGGCATTCTGGTGAATCAACACGAAAGCGTGTTTTACGATGAATACGCTCAGTCCATGAAGCGGGCGCACAAGCGGCTCTCGGAGCTGTTTCCCGTGGCTCTTGTTTATCAGGCGCATATTCCCACATACCCTTCCGGGCACTGGCTGTTCGGGTTCGCGTCCAAGGGAATCAACCCGCTGGACATCGATGCCGACGCGTGGAACGCGCTTGGAATTAAAACAAAATATTACAACACCCACCTTCATTTGGGCGCGTTCGCCATTCCGAATACGGTTATTGAGACTTTGAATTAACCGAAAGTAGAAAGGTTGTTTTTTTATCGTGAATTTCATTGGCTGTGACGGCGACTACGATTCCTCTCGCATTGTGCTTTTCGGCGCGCCTTACGACTGCACTTCTTCTTTTCGGCCCGGCTCCCGTTTCGCGCCGGCCGCAATCCGTACGGACAGTTGGGGCTTGGAGCTGTATAGCCCCTACCAAAACCGCGCTCTGCCGAAAGCCCTGCTGCACGATGCAGGAGATTTGGAACTTCCTTTCGGCGGACCGGAACCCGCTCTTGGGCTGATTGAGGATTTTTGCATGGGCGTCCTGCGGGACGGCAAGCTTCCCTTTATGCTGGGCGGGGAACATTTGGTTACGCTTGGGGCGGTGCGGGCAATTGTTAAAAAATACTCCAACCTGCACATTCTGCACTTCGACGCACACGCCGATTTGCGGGACAAGTATCTGGGGCAAAGCCTGTCCCACGCCACCGTGATGCGCCGATGCTTTGATTTAACCGGAACGGGGCGGATTTTCCAGTTCGGAATACGCAGCGGCGACGAAAGCGAATTTCTGTTTTCACAAAACCGCACGGTTATGCGGCGTTTCGACCTGATGGGGCTGGGCGCGGTGATGTCGTCTTTGCGCGGCGTACCAGTATATGTCACGATTGATTTGGATGTGCTTGACCCTTCCCTGTTTCCCGGAACAGGCGCACCGGAGGCCGGCGGCGTAAGCTTTACGGAACTTCTTTCCGCCCTGACCTCCGTCCTGAGGCTTAACGTGGTGGGCGCGGACGTGAGCGAACTTTCCCCGCCATACGACCAAAGCGGCTGCAGCACAGCGGTCGCCTGCAAAATCATCCGCGAAATGCTGATTGCGCTGGGAAGTTGAAGAGAAGCGTTTGCTTCAATAAAGAGGAGAATCCAGAATGGAAAAGTATGGGGCGAGCACGAAAAAAATATCAAAATATATAGAAAAATGCGAACCTTTTGTTAAACCATTCATGCTGGTTTCAGCCGTTTTGCTGTTTTGGGTTGCCACGAATGTGATGTCCGCGATTACAACAGGTTTTTCAGGGGAACCTCCCATTATTCCGGGTGAGAGTATACTGTTGCTGACAGCTGTTTTTCTCGGAGCGTCCTGCATCTTTCTGCTAAACCAGCGCGTGAATTATATGGCGTTTGCCTTCGTTCTGACAGCGCTTGCGGCAATGTTAATGATACGCGGCAACCTTTTGTATTTTGTATCTGGCGATTACAGCGCTTTTTTGGCGCATTGGGTCGAGGAAATGCGCGGATTGACAATAAGGCAGGCAATGGTCAGAAAAATCGGTGATTATAACATGCCGTACCTGTATGTTTTGATGTTGATTTCGCGTATCGGGCTAAACGACCTTTATCTTATTAAGCTCTTTTCGATCATTTTTGATGTAATACTGGCATATTTTGTCATGAAAATTGTATCAATAAAGTTTAGCGGCATCCATGTCCAAATAATGGCATTTATCGCCGTACTTGCCACCCCGACTGTTATAATGAACGGGGCGCTTTGGGGCCAGTGCGACGCGATTTTCGCCGCGTTAGCCATAGCCTCGCTCTACTGCGGCTTCACGGGAAAAAGCGTGAAATGCTGCGTCTTTTTTGGCCTGGCATTCGCGTTCAAGCTTCAGGCGGTTTTCATCGCGCCGATATTGGCAGTCTTCGTTTTCACTAAAAAAATCAAGCTTCTTGACATGTGGACATCTGCCGCAACCGTCATCGCGGCGCTTGTTCCGGCCATTCTCGGGGGGAGGTCTGTCTATGATACCATTTCGATTTACGGCGACCAGATAAACAGTTATCCAAAAATGACGCTTAATACTCCGAGTATATATATGCTAATGGAAACAGTGAACGGCGCCACCGACGATATAAGTGAGAGCGCGCTAAGAAACCGCGCGGTCTTCCAAAACTTCAATACGGTCGCTATACTTACAACCGCCCTTGCGGTAGCCGCCTTGCTGTATTTCCTTTATGTAAACCGTAGAAAAATCACATCCGCGGCAGATTATGTCAGCATCTCCTTCACGTTTGCGCTAATGATACCGATGCTTCTGCCCCGAATGCACGAAAGATATCTGTTTCTGGCGGACGCGCTGTCAATCACGCTCATTTTCTTTAACCGGAAAAGGTGGTATTTTGCCCCGGTAATCATTCTCGCTTCAGTCATGACCTACAGTCACTTTTTGTTTGGCTGGAGTTACTTTGTCCCCATAAAATATACATCGCTCATCATGATTTTCATAACACTGCTTGCGCTAAAGGACTTGGTAACCAGATTTTATTCATTTGAATCGGGCTCGCGGCGGATTCTAAAGAGGAAGATTATAAAATGAAAACCATCAGACCGCGCGATATGAAATCCGCAATAAAAAAACTAAGTCCTCATCTGAATTTCAATATCGACAGCGGTATATCCCCATACATATGGCTCGCAGTCATTATAGTGATTACCGTCACCACGTTTCGCCCAATATCTGACAATGGCGGCATATTCGTCCGCGTTATCTTTTCGCTGCTGATTGGCGCGGCTGTGATTCTGTTCTTTTTGAACTACAAAAAAATGACTTTTTCACAGGCGGCTAAACTCGTTATAATAACAGGCTTGCTCATCCGTGTCTGCTATATATTGCTCACGTCCGCAGACGTTCGCCAGCATGATCTCGGCGGAATAAACGGAACGGGTCACCTTGGCTACATTATGAATTTTGCCAACAACTTTGCGCTTCCGCAATCGAATTACGATCAGTTTTATCATCCTCCTCTTTCGCATTTTCTCTTTGGAACGCAAGTCAGAATCTACCGCTTGTTCAGCAATGACATAAATAAGGCGATTGAAAGTATCCAGATTTTGACCTGCTTTTGCTCAAGCGCTGTTATGGTGATGGTTCATCGCCTTTTGAAGCAGTCAGAACTGTCTGAAAAGGCGATGCTTTTGGCACTCGCGCTCTGCTGTTTTCACCCGATGTTTTACATTTTGGCCGGAAGCGTCAACAATGACATGCTGATGGTGTTTTTTGCGCTCGCGAATATTCTGTACATAATAAAGTGGTACAAACAGCCAACTGTGAAGAACACCGTGTTCCTTGCCATAACCTGCGGGTGCGCCATAATGAGTAAGCTGACGGGCGCGTTGACCGCTCCGGTAATCGCCGTTGTGTTCTTAATAAAACTGCTGGAAAAACAGAAGGAAACACCGAGGTCTAAGCTGTTCGGAGGTTGCGTACTGTTTGGCGTTATCTCGCTACCGCTGGGACTGTGGTTCCCGATACGGAACTTCATCAGGTTCGGACAACCGCTGACATACGTGAGAAAACTGCCGGAATCTGCCGATGTATATTGCGGCAATTATACATTAGCCGAGCGGTTTTTCAGCTTCCCCGCGTCGGAGTTTGTAAAATCCCTGTATTGCATTCCGCAAGAGGACTTCAACATCTGGATTTACACGTTGAAATGCTCGGTGTTCGGCGAGTTCGAGTACAAGGGAGCTGAAGCCGCCGGTGTTGTCCTGCTGTTTTTCAATATAGCGCTGATAATGTTAAGTCTTGCCGCAATGGCCTACGTTTTGCTCCGCGACAAGCGGAAAGAAACATTCATCGCAAAAGCGACGCTCGCGCTTACATGGCTGGTCACAATGACGGCGTTTATAAAGACAAACCTCGACCTGCCATATGGTTGTACTATGGACTTCAGATACATCGTCCCAACGCTCGTCTGCGGATCTGTATTTATAGCGCTGATGTATGACGTTTTAGCGAAAAGGAAAGGCGCAATGTCGAAATCCATAAACATAGCTATAACAACTCTGACTGTTGCTTTCTCTGTCTCCTCGCTTGTATTTTATTTAAGCGTCGGATAATTTCGCGCGTGTCCCGTCTTTAGATCCGTAAAAAACTTCGGCGACCAATAATAATAACATTACAAAATGACTTGTGTCATTGTAAAATAAAAGCATTGAGATCAATCCGTTATAAGGTCAATTACTCACCGCCTTTTGTTCCAGACCTTTGAGATATTCAAGCAAATGTCCGGCATAATTCCTGAAATCCCCGTTGTTGATCCCTTCGTAGCTTAAGCGCAGATTATAGCCTATATCGGCAAGAGCCTGAAAGAAGTCTTCATAATCCCCCCCGTCGTTTTCACCCGGATTGAGACGGGAGCCCGGATGGGCGATATGCGTATGCCTTAAATACATTCCGTTTGACCTGACATCAGCCCCGGTTTCGTTTTCTGTTTTACAATGATACCAGTCGGCAAGCAGCAAAAAGCTGGGATGACACGCGTCCTCCACAAGCGCTCTTCCTTCTGCCATACTGTTAATCATATTCGTAGCGGCTTTGCATAACGGTTCAACGACTACGATGAACCCGTTGCCGTACGCCTCCGCTCCCAGCATCCGGCTGATCCGCACTAACTGCTCATACGCCCGCTCGCGGCTAAAATTTTCAGGATACCTTCTTACGCCTCCGCTGCCAAAAACAACGACCTGCGCGCCCAGACGCTTTAATCTCGGGAAAAGCACCTTGACGTATTCGCTGACCTTATCATAGTCCGCGTCTTCCCCGAGGATATTCATCGTTCCGCTTGTGTTCATATTCCCGCCGAAAAGTATATTAAAGGCTTCGCATTTGATTCTTGAGGCGTTCACGGTCTCAAGCGTTTTTTTGTACTCGGTTTCGTCCATCGCGGCGATGGCGGACGCGCTTATTTCCATATAGTCATAGTTATACGCTTCCGCCTCCCCGATCATTTCCAGACTGCCGCAAACCCCATAGCGCATTTTAATCAACACCTTTAAAATATAAATCTTACGACTATTTCACATTGGTGCCGCCCACGGTTTTTTTCAGGCAGTCCAGCACCATGCTTTTCATGCTGTCCACCGCCTGCGCGGGCTGTGAATGATCCACAATCAGCTTGTTCCAAAATTTTGGACGGTTCGATGCGCCGTCCCACCAGTCCGAAAGCCCGTCCAAATCAGTGGTGATCTGCGTTGCCTTGGTCATGTATCCGTCACGGATTTTACGGTGTTCCTCCGACATAACTCTGTTTTTTTTGGCGACCATCTCCGGATCGGTCGAGACTTCCTCCTCAATTTCCACTCTGCGCTTTTCGTACATAAACGCGACCGCAGCCAGAGGATTTACCGAACCCAGCGGCACAAAGTAACCGTCAATGGTACTCGGCGCGTAATAGCCGCTCACGTCAGGCCCTTTGGGCATGGGTGCCATACCGATTTTATCCTTCATTACGTTATAATAATCGTAAGCGCCGATCGCGTTCTGAGGTCGCTCAATCAGCATGGCGTTCTGCCGTTTTAAAAATCCGGTATATCCGTCAATGGCGTTGGAAAAACTGCCGTCGGCGGCAATATCCCGAACCAGCTGCAGCGCGTTCATTGAGGCCGTATCCCCCAGGGAAACCGACCACTTGCCGCCGCTGTTCACAATCCCGGAAGCTCCGTTGGCCATCAAAAACACAGTCGGGTTCCAGGTGACGACCCCGTAGGTTTCCACGACATTACCTTTCTTGACCGTGGCCTCCCTGGCCGCTTTCCGGAAATTTTCAAAGTTCCAATTGCCTTCCGCGTAATAATCGTAAGGGGTCTTGATTCTCAGCTCATCAAATAACGTTTGGTTGTAATATACGTAATACGTTTGATCACGATATTCCCCGACGCCGTAGGTTTTGCTATTCACTGTCATGAAATCCGAATGGCCGCCGCGTGACCACACCCCATCGTCCTTAACCAGGTACGAATCAATTGCCTGCGCGATGTTGGTAGAAACATACCGCATCATAACCACGTCTGAAAACGACACAAAATCCGGCGCGGTTTTCGATGCGACCAGCGACGCGATTTTTGTCCGCATTTCCGCCCAACTCATTACAACGGGCTTCATGGTGACGCCGTATTTATCCAGCATCAGCTGATTCATCTTTTTGTCGTAATCGCTTAACACAGAGGTTTGCTGCATATATGTCATCGTTGTGCCTCTGAGCGAAGCGAATTTCTTTTCCTGCTCCGTGGTCAGGGTATAACCGCCGCCCACCGGATTTGAGGTGCTGACGGTGTTTTGGCTCGCCGTAGCGCTCCCGGCGCCACCCAAGCTTTCCACCGAAGTCTCTGAACCCGGAGCCGTCAGTTCAATTTCGCTTTCATCGGTTCCTTCCGGCGCCTTTCCCTCTTCCGCGCTTTGAAGCTCGGAGGATCCTGTTTCCGATGTGTTTTCCTTCTTTCCGGAACACCCGGTCAACCCTAAGATCAGAGCCACAGCGCATAGCAGCGCAAGGATTTGAAATAATTTCTTCATAACAGTTCTCTTCCCTTTCGTGCGTTATTTGCCTAAATATCAAAGGTATGCAGAATATTATATCCGTCGGCATAACCGATATCGTTTCCGAGACGCGCAAACTGACCCATGTCGTTCTTCAGATAAAACGCCAGCCGGTACCTTCCAGGCGTGTCGGGCAGCTTCAGCGGCGCGGTGATCACATGGCTAAGCAACGTGCGGTTGTTGTAGGCGCTCGGAGAGGTGGGATGCCAGTCCGACGGGGTTCCGGCTTCCACCGAGACGACCTCATTGCCGGCGCTGTCCAGAATCGCAAATCCGCTTTTAAGGTTAAACGCCGCCGAAAAACCGTAATTAACCAGCGACATACTGACACTAACGTCCTTCCCCGTCGCGGCTTCGCCGGTCACCTTTAGGGTTTTGGCCTCCAACTTATAGCCCAGATAATCCCGGATATACTCATACGCGTTCCGGCTGACTGCGTCCCCATTTTTGTCCGTAAACCAGCCCGGCGCGTGGGAAAACCCCTTTTGCCTGAGCAATTCCGCTGTGACGGCGACATTTTTCCAGCGACCCATTGCAGATTCTTCCAGAGAAGACACGCCCTTAACCGGAGCATCGCCATAGCCGTGATTAAAGCCGAAGGTTGTATAGCGGTGCTCCGAGAGCGCCTGAATAGACTTAAAAGCGTCGGGATACGTGTCGTTTGCCTTGAGCCATGACGACACATAAAGCTCGCCGTCGTTTGGCGTGTACGGTCCTTCGGCGACGCACTGCTCCCATTGCTCAGTGCCGCCGTACAGCCCACCTGAGCCGTCGGTGGAGTAGTAGAGCTTGCCGAAAAAGGCGTCGTTGCTAAAGCCGATACGGCTGTACGCCGGATGGGTAGCGGGCAGCAAATTTTTCCACCTCGGAAGCCGGACAAGCATATATGTATCCTCCGGTAAGAGGACATCGGCGATCGCCGTGAGAATTTTGGTTTTGTCCACCGGAGGATTGTCCGAATGCCACTCGGCGTAAGCGCCGATAAAACCCGCCTGCAAAATATAAATAACGTCCCGGTTATCATTAACCACCTGGGTCAGCTTGCTGATATCCCGCAGCAAGACCTCCTCGGACGCGCCAACGCCGGTTGCCGTGTCCGACATGTCCTGCTGATAGCAGAAAGCAAGGCGAACCTTTATTCCCGATTCACGGAACGCCTCAAAAATCGCGTCCACGGCCTCGACGCCCGCATCGTCCACTCCCGCTGCCCGGTAATCATACATGTTGCAATAAAGGAGAGCGATGGTAACGCTTTCGCCGTTTTGATAGGTGCGCACGTTTTCCTGAATGATTTCATACGCTTTTTGCACCATCAGCTTCCGGTTTGGCCGCCATACGGCGATGTCGCCGACATTCACGTGAATTTCGTAACGGAACCCCCGATCCGGGTTGGTGTTCAGGAGGGCGCTGTTTTCGGCCGTTGAGGCCGGAAGGGACTTGGCGGTCAAGACGGATACCGGGTTGGGATTCGGCGAATTCGGCGAATTCTCCGTGCTTTGTGTCTCCGGGACGCTACCGACGCTACCGGCGTTATCGGACGAATCCGCCCCCGCGCTTTCCGGCGACAATGCGCCTGAGGTTTCCGAATCCGTCAAAAGATCCGGACTGCTTGTTTGTGTCTCGCTCACGTTGATATCTCCTTTGTGATTGCCGCATGAAGCGGTCAGCAGCAGCGGCATAATAGAAAATAAAATCAAAAACATTCTTTTTTTATTTAGTTTCATAAGGCTTCTCCTTTCGGATCCGGCGGTCGCGTCTGTTCCGCCGCGGACACGCCGCGCCGCTTCCCCGCGGACAAAACCGTGGCGCAGACAGCCAGCGCCGGTATCAGCAGCGCGCTCGCCGGCAACGCGCGTCCGGTAACGGGCAGCGCCGCGTCTCCCTCTCCCTCTGCGCCGCCCGGAGCCATGGGATAGACCCCGTCATCGGTGAAAACATAGTCCGCGTCGATCACGATCATATTTACCCGGTAAGTACCCGCCGATCCGTTCTCGCCGAACGCGTGGATGACCGCGTAATAAATAACGCTTTCATCAAGGCCGGTCAGCGTCAGCGCCCCCGTGTCCGCGCTTCCGCCGCCGATGTACGAATATTCAATGCCGTCCCATTCCGATAACTGCGAGACGTATAAATCCAGACGGTAGAACGACGCGCCTTCCGTCAATGGCCAGAAAACCTGAACGCTGGTCAAAGACAGCACCTCATAAATAAAATCTTCGTTCAGGGTTGAAGGGGGCAGCTCGGAAACCACCGAGCCGAGTTCGGGCGGCTTGTTTGAAGGCTGTATATCGCTCTCCCGCAGCACGCGCCCGTCAAACAGGCTGCGAAGTACGGGACTGCCGTCGGCGTCCGTTTCTTTGTCTATCCACGCGCCGTCCCTCGTCCTCAGATTGTTGGCGGTCATGAAAAACGGCCCGAAATAAGCGCTGCCGTTCTCTCCGCCCATGTTTTGGATGGAAAACTGCACTTTGGTGAGGGTGTTAAAGGGTTTGGAAAAGCTGTCGAACGGAATATTGATATAGCCCTCGAAGCCGTCCGGCAAACTGAGCACCTGATAGCTCGCTCTGGCCGATGGTGTGATCTGCGACCACTCACCATCGGTTCCCAAAAGGTGAACCGGCGATGCCGCTTTCAGCGGAACCCAGACAGGGGCGTCTGAATCGACCGCCTGAAGCCAGAGTTCGTTGGAATCATTCCCCGTTTCCGGCAGCCGCACATACACTAAAATGCCGGTGGAGCCCGCCGTTGATCGACCGACGTTCAGAGACAGCATTTTCCCGGTGGTATAGCCGCCGGTCCAGTCCTGACGGATGGCGGTCACGGAATCCAGCTTTACGCCCACGGCGTTCAGTCCGGGAAGGGGTCGTCCCGCCGTCATCGTGAAATTACCCGGCGTCAGTTCCTCGTCCCGTCCCTCGGCGCTGACCGCCGAACCGCGTAAGTCGGTTCCCTCGGCGACCCCGTTAAGCGCGGACTCCAGGTTGGCTGCCAGCGCGCGCGGCGGTGCGGGCGGTTCAGGCGGGTTGTCGGGCGGTTCGGGAGGGTTGTCTGGCGGTTCGGGCGGATCGGGATCCGGGGTCAGCTCACCGGCAAAGAGATTGCGGATAACGGGGTTGTTGCCGTCGTCCGTTTCCCCATCCAGCCAGGCGCTGTCTCCGGTTCTCAGGTTGTTGCCGGTCAGGAAAAACGGCCCGAAATAAGCGCCGCCGTTCTCTCCTCCCATGTTTTGAATGGAAAACTGCAAGCGGGACAGTGTGTCAAAGTGTTTGGAAAAGCTGTCGAACGGAATATTGATATAACCCTCGAAGCCGTCCGGCAGACTGAGCACCTGATAGCCCACTCTGGCCACCGGCGCGCTCTGCGACCATTTCCCGTTTTTCCTCAAAAGGTAAACCGGCGCCTGCGACTTGAGCGGAATCCAAGCCGGAACCGTCGCGTCATATGCCTGAAACCAGAGTTCGTTAGCGGCGTACGCGGTGTCCGGCAGCCTGATGTACAGTAAAATTCCGGTGGCGCCCTCCGTGGGCTGTCCGACATTCAGGGACAGCATTTTTCCGGAGGTATATCCACTTGTCCAGTCCTGATGGATAACGGCCGCGGAATTCAGCCTCGCGCCCATGACGTTCAGAGCGGTGAAAGGCTGAGCCGCCGTCAGTGTCAGGTTGTTCGCCGCCAGCTCAGTGTCTTTTCCCTCTATATTGAACGCCGAACCGCGCAAATCGGCTCCCGCGACGGCTCCGCTGAGCGCGGACGCCTGTCTGGCGGACAAGACCTCCGGCGGGACGGGTGGCGCGGGCGGTACGATCAAAGCGCCGGTAAACAAACTGCGGAACACAGAGTTGCCGCCGTCCGTTTCCCCGTCTATACAGGCTCGTTCCTTCGTCCTCAGGTTGTTGGCGGTCATAAACAGCGGCCCAAAATCAACGCCGCCGTTTGCTCCGCCCATACCCTGAATCGCAAACTGCAAACGGGAAAGCGTATCAAAGGGTTTGGCAAAGCTGTCGAATGGAAGGTTGATATAGCCCTTGAAGCCGTCCGGCAACCCAACCGTATAAGAGCCTCCGTGATAGGACGGCGCGATCTGCGACCATTTCCCGTCCGTTCCCAAAAGGTAAACCGGCGCGGCCGCCTTCAGCGCGACCCAGGCCGAGGCAACCGAATCGACCGCTTGAAACCAAAGCTCATTCCCGGCGTTCCCCGTTTCCGGCAGCCCGACGTACAGTAAAATGCCGGTGAAGCCCGATGTGGACTGGCCGACGTTCAGGGACAGAATTTTGATCGTGGAAGTGGAAAACGCGTTCGCCCAGTCCTGATAGTAGGCGGACGCGGCGTTCAGCCTCGCGCCTGTGACGTCCAGCGCAAGAGGTTTGACCGCCGTCATGGTAAAATCACTTACCCGGTCTCCGCCGTCCGCGCCGATGTACGCGGTACTGCGCAAATTCGTTCCCGCGGCAACGCCCTTCAGCGCGGACACCTCTCTGACGGCCATCGAATCCCCGGACACGCCCGCGGCGGAAAATACGCCGGTCAGCGCGTACGACGACAGCACACCCAGCGCGCACATCCATGCCAGCGCCTTGTTTATTCCTTTTTTCACAGGCAAACACCTCTCTTTTCTGGGATTTGTCACGCTCCGTCAGTCAACGATGGACAGACTGCCGTCCGGCACATCTGTGTTGAGTTCATCGTCAGAGGAAGCGTAAGCTTCGCTCAAAAGATTCAAAAGCTCCAGTTCGGGCGCGATGTAAAAGTTCTTTTTCATGTTTATTCCTCCTCTGCCAACACTCTAACGTTTTCCGCGTTTTGCACTACAAAAGACAGGACGTCCGCGGAGGGAACAGTGCCCGCGTAGCCATTATTGATGATGTTCGTCACTGGTGTATCTTTTTTTATTTCCGTGGTTTCAACCAATTCCTCCAGCCCATCCTGACGCTCAAGGAGCGTCACCGCGATGTTCCGGGCGATACTGTACACGGAGCGCACCGCCATGCCGTTCTGGGTGCCCACCGGCAACAGGCCGGAAATCGCTGTTTCCGCAGGAGAAATGAGGTTGGTGCTGTACACGGTGATATCGTTTTCTATCCCGAGGCCGTCTTTATAAATAACATAGCTCCGGGCGGCAAAGCGGACGCCGCAATAATTGGACAGGCTGCTCCCGTTGAGGTTTGCGAAATAGCCAGCGGGTGGTGCCTCTTCAGCGGTGAGCGTCTTTTTTGCCACCGCCTTATTCTCGCTTTCCAGCGTCACCGCGCCACCGCTTTGCGCCAAAAACTGTGTGGGCAGGAAAATGGTGCCGTATTCGCCGATAAACCAGTCTCCGTCGGGAGCGGGCGGCAGCTCGGTATAAACCCGGAGATCCTGGTTATCCTCAATGTCGGTGATCCGGATTGACGCGTATTCCAACTTGGGGCCGACCATGGGTGCGGTCGCGCCGGTAAACAAACTGCGGAGCACCGGGTTGTCGTCCTCGTCCGCTTCCCCGTCTATACAGGCTCTGTCCTTCGTCCTCAGGTCGTTGGCGGTCATAAACAGCGGCCCGAAATCAACGCCGCCGTTTTCTCCGCCCATACCCTGAATCGCAAACTGCAAACGGGAAAGCGTGTCAAAGGCTTTGGAGAAGCTGTTAAACGGAATATTGATATAGCCCTTGAAGCCGTCCGGCAACCCGACCGTATAAGCGCCTCCGTGATAGGACGGCGCGATCTGCGACCAGTTCCCGTCCGTTCCCAAAAGATAAACCGGCGCGGCCGCCTTCAGCGCGACCCAGGCCGGGACACCCGAATCGACTGCCTGAAACCAAAGCTCATTTCCAGCGTTCCCCGTTTCCGGCAGCCCGACGTACAGTAAAATGCCGGTGAAGCCCGACGTGGACTGGCCGACGTTCAGGGACAGAATTTTGATCGTGGAAGTGGAAAACGCGTTCGCCCAGTCCTGATAGTAGGCGGACGCGGCGTTCAGCCTTGCGCCCGTAACGTCCAGAGCAAGAGGTTTGACCGCCGTCATGGTAAAATCGCTTACCCGGTCTCCGCCGTCCGCGCCGATGTACGCGGTATTGCGCAAATTTGTTCCCGCGGAAACGCCTTTCAGCGCGGATACCTCACTGACGGCCATGGCCTCTCCGTACGCGCCCGCGGCGGAAAACAAGCCTGCCGATGCCGCCAGCACGCAAAACGCGCACAGCCATGCCAGCACTTTGTTTGTTACCTTTTTCATAAATGAACCAGCTCCTTTTTTTATTTCAAAGTCATTTGACTTTGTTTCGTATGGTTACTCCGGAGGAATCCGCAAATCCCTCAGGCCGTGAATACCTCATAACCGCCCGACCTGATGGAGCGGCCTTTGTATTCCGCCGTCCGCGCCCCGTAA
Source organism: Oscillospiraceae bacterium (assembly GCA_031273775.1). Lineage (GTDB taxonomy): Bacteria > Bacillota > Clostridia > Oscillospirales > Acutalibacteraceae > JAISRF01. The sequence continues at coordinate 2,745 of JAISRF010000125.1, read as the reverse complement.
TTGACCGCGATTTCCCAACCGTTTTCATAGGCGGTCACACTGAGTTCACCCTCGTAATGGTGACGGGTGACGGTCTGAGCGGCCAGCGCCGCGTGCACCTCGCCGTAAGCCCGCAGCGTCTCCGATCTTCCGAGCGCCAGCGCGTTTTCAAAGCCGGTGTTATAAAGAAAATTCAGCTTGGTGTCCTTCAGTTCCCAGGAGTCGCAGCCGGTCACGCGGCAGAGCACGGATACGCCCTGCTCAAAGGCGCGCAGACAATATTCTCCGGCGTCCGTCCGGTTGTTGATCGGCTGGGAGGCCAGCGGCACAAGGCCGTGCAGTACCATGGAATAAAACGGAACCGACACGCCCTCAATGCGGTGACCGCCGCCGGTCAGTGGAATTTCATACAGCAAATCCGCGTGAGCGGCAAGATAAACGCCGCCGCCCTCCACCGCCGTTCGAATCGGTCGGGCGGACGCCCGTTCCATGACCGACTGACAGGCCGCCATCAGCTCGCCTCGGGAAAAACCGCCGCCGGCGCTGAAATCGCTGTACAGTTCCCCGCCCATATAGGCGAAAGCCAACCCACTGTTTTCCGGCGCTTTTTTGATGATTTTGGAGGTCAGCAGATTAAGCGCGTCAATACTCCGATAGGTCCAAACGCCGAAATCCTCCCGTTTGCTTCCGTTGCTCGGTTTCCCGTTATAACGCTCCACGGTGGTCTGGTTTAGGGATTTGACACCGCCCGCGCCAAACCACGCGGTTCCCGAGTGATACCGGCGGCTCGTGTCATACACCGTGAACACATTGCTTGCGCCCAGCGCTTTTAGCGCGCTTTTCCAACCCTTTGCACCACCCAGCCCGTTTTCATAGACCGGGGCGCTATGCTGTTTGTTTTCAAAGCCTCCGGATAAAAAGCCGTATAACAGCCATTGCGTGTTTTTGATTCCGCCGCTTTCCAGTCCTGCCTGCAGCGTCTCCAACTGAGCAAAAGAGGTCGCCCTGACCATGCGGTTCATCGGGATACCCAGAAAGCCGCTTTTCCGCATGACGCCGCCGAAGGCTTCCACGGCCATCGGCACGGCTTCTGCCTGAGTTAGGCGTGTCAGTCCCTGCTCCTCCTCCAAATACGCGCGGTAACGCCGAGCCATCCCGCTGTAATCCGCGTCTCCGCCGGAGAGAAAATAATAGCGGACGGACGGCGAAACGGCCAGCGGCTTGTCCTGAACGATGCTCAGGAGGCGGGTGTCGCCGTCCTTGGTTCGGACGCCGGTCAGATCCTCCTCACGGTATGCAAAGATTGCGCCGCACCGCAGATAATCGTATTGCATGGAAGCAAAAACGGAGGAGGAAGCGTCTCCGCGGCAAATCACCGCCAGACAGGCTCCATCCGGACGCGCAAAGCCGTACACCGGCATACGGATATCGGAGCCGCCTGCCGAAGTTTCCGGGGCAAGCAGATTCCGCGAAGGGTCTTCTCCGTAAACCGGCTCCTCATAATAAACATCACGCCCTTTCGCGTCCTCGTTCAAAATCAACGCGCCGCTGCCGTCGGGAATCAGGGAATATCCTTCCGAATCCGCCCTTGCGGCTCCGAAATTCGGGAAAAGGGACAGTTTTGTGAGTTGTACATCCCCGCTTTCCTCAATGGCCGCGGTATCCGCCTCGCAGGAAATATAATCCTCACGCAGCTTGACGAGCACGGGAACCGAAAAGGTGATCCCCTCGCGGCTGTAGCTGAACAGCAGTCTGACGCCGTCCGTGATTTTAAACACCCGCCGGGTCATGGCGTTTTCCCGGTCATATGAACCCACCGTCACCTGCTGGCCGCCCTGATAACTGTAAGAAACGTTGAGGAGCGACTGAAGCGAAGCTGAAAACGAGCCCAGCAACCCGTCACCGACATCGGGCGGACAGGCATACCAGATTTGACCGTTCCGTTTGTCCAGCACGGAAACGTTTCCGGTTTCGACTCGCACATACAGCGCCAGCATGGTGTTTTCCGCAACGAGCGTAACCCCTTCGCCGGAGTCCGCCGTTTCGGCTCGCTCCGCCGTTTCAGAGGATTCTCCGCCCACAGACCCGGCGGTTTCTGCGGATCCGGCGCCCAAAAGAGCCGCGCAGAAAAAAACCGCCGACAACAGGCACCGACCTTTTTCGTAAAACTGCTTCATCCGTATCACCTCCGCACCGCCAATTCCTTGAAGAGCGTGAAAATAAAGTCCTTGATTTGCTGCGTTATACTAAACATGACCACCAGCAAAAAGCAGCAAAGCACGATCATGACCAGCGTAAGTATAACGGAAACGATGGTTTTCAGCACGGTATACTGGTGCGCGGTCAGCATTCCCAGAAACAGCAGAATCCCTGTCCACACAAGACCAATATTGCGAACCGTACCATAGAATACAGCCTCGCTTTGTGACAGCAAATAGGACATCCCGATGGAAATCAGGGTCATGGCGCAGTACGGAACCACAGAATAGGCCGTCATGATCCAAACACTCCGGAAGGTTCCCTCGCCGTCCGCCAACGTACAGGTCGCCCAATTGCAAACCGACCAGATCGCCAGCAGACCCAGAGAGGATGCCAGCGCCGAAAGGGCGTTGATTTTGTCCGGCGCGGCGGTTCGGAACAAAAACGCCGGGGCTGTCTGATCCAGCAGACGCACCGCGAAAAGTAACGCGGCCAGAACAAACGAAATCCGGAGAGAGGCTTTGTGCTCGAACTTTAAATCGTTATAGGTGTCGAGCGGACGGATCA
>JAISRF010000077.1 GCA_031273775.1 Oscillospiraceae bacterium | reverse complement strand
CACCGGAAGGCCCGTCGATGGCAACCGCAATAGGCTTTTCGGTAAGTTGATTCAGAATAAACACCCCGATTTACAAAATTGAGAATTGAGAATGGAGAATGAATGTATTGCTGCGGCAAGTTTAATTTATATAATTTGTCACCGTAGGCGGCACCAAAATTCTCAACTCTTAATTGTTAATTCCGGCCGCGTACCCTGTAGAAAAGGCAAGCTGTAAATTAAACCCACCGGTATACGCGTCTATGTCAATCACCTCTCCGGCGAAAAACAGACCCGTCACAAGCTTGGATTCCATGGTTCTTGGGTTGATTTCGCGGGGCTCAATACCGCCGGAGGTGACCACCGCTTCGTCTATCGGACCCGGTGCCGTGGCTGTAAGCGTGAAATTTTTCATCAGCTCCACCACCGTCCGGCGTTGTTCCTTGGTCAGCGAATTGAGCTTTTGCGCCGGTTCGATTTTAGACCGCCGCACGAACACGGGAATCAGCGTTTTGGGCAGAAGCCGGGAAAATCCGTTAATAAAATCACGGTTCTGTGCCGCGGTGAAATCCCGTAAAAGACGCGCGTCCAGCTCTTTTTCGGAAAGCGCGGGTTTTAGGTCAATGCTAAGGACATATGACGTACGCTCAAAGTGGCGCATATGGGCGGAAGCGCTTAATATAAGGGGTCCGGACAACCCGAAATGGGTAAATATCAATTCGCCGAAATTGGAATAGACTACATTTTCGCTTTCTTTCTCCCACACACGGAGGTTAATATTTTTAAGGGAAAGCCCCTGCAATTTGGCACACCAGCCCTCATGTGCCTCCACCGCCGAAAGGGACGGAATCAGCGGAGTGACCGTATGCCCCAGTTCGGCCGCCATGCGGTATCCGTCACCGGTGGATCCGGTTTTTGGGTAAGAAAGCCCACCGGTAGCAATGACAACCTTGGGCGCGCTCCATACTAACCCGTCTGCGCCTTCCACGCCGGCCACGCTGTTTTGACCCATTCCGCTTTCGGCGCCTTCCGCGCCGTTATCAGCAATTCCGAGCTCCGAATCCCGAATTCCGCATTTGAAAACCACCCGTTTAACCTCGGCGGGAACTATGTTTACGCCCGCTGTGCGCACCATTTTAACAAGGGTATCCGCCACATCGACGGCACGGTCACTTTGCGGAAACACACGGTTTCCGCGCTCGGTTTTAAGGGACAGGCCGTTTTGTTCAAAAAGCGCCATCAAATCCTGTGGCGTAAAAGCCGACAGAGCGGAATGGCAGAACCTGGCGTTTTTGGTGATGGACGCCAACAATTCGGGCAAGCCACAGTTGTTGGTGACGTTGCACCGGCCTTTGCCGGTTAATAACAGCTTACGGGCGGGACGGGCGTTCTTTTCAAGCAGGGTGACCGCCTGTCCGGATTTTGCCGCCGCGTACGCCGCCATCAGTCCCGCCGGGCCGCCTCCGACCACAATCACATCAGCCAACATCCACGCCAATATCCTTCCCCAGATTAAGCGTATAGCGCCAGACTACGCTGTCGCCGTCCGAAAGGGTGACAGCTCCACAGCTTTTTGAGCCCCGGGACGCGTCCCCGTTGATGATATAAATCCAGCCGCTACCCCCGCCGCGCGCCAACTCCATAAAGCCACCGATCCCCTTCACATAAACCGATTTTCCCACTCCGGAGGAAACAAGGGCGATTTTGTTTTCACGGCAAAGATACGAGGTCAGATCGAACACGGAGCAGCCGTCTTTTATTCCCGCCCGGGTTTCCTGCAATAGCGTTTCGCCGTCCGGGCCGATCACGGTAAGGGTGGCTGTGGCCACGGCGTTTTCCGGCGCGAAAGCGTTCCCCGGCTTGGAGCAGGAGACAACCAGAAAAGCCGCAAATAAGCATATTAAAATGAGTCTGTTTTTCACGTTTGATTCTCCGATTTTTTTCGCTTAATCTTTTTATACACCAAAACGCCGGAAATTGCAAGCAAAATCAATGTAAACCCCGCAATAAAAAAATGCGGCGCGTAATCCTGTATACCACTCTTCCCGGAATGAACCGCAACCCCGAACGGCTGCCCGAAACCGCCGTCGCAAAGCGCCAGCAACGCTTGTTCGGTGGCAATGGTGTCGGTTTCTGCACCCAGAACGTGCATAAAGCCCTCACCGTTGTAAAAGCCCATAAGACCGTCAAGAGCCGTGCGGCCGTTTTTTACAAAGCGCACATCGTCCGGCAAAATACCCCACGATTTTAACGCCATGATTGCCGTGGCGGAACTCTCGGCAGAGGGAGGAGCGCCAAAACTTCCGTCTGCGTTTTGATTGGCTGACAGCCAGTCAAAAGCACGGCCGGCGACGGTTTGAGTCCGTTCGCGAAGCCGGGTCGAATCGTGTTCGGACTCGCAGAGGGCGGTGAGAACAAGCGCCGTCATATCGGGGTCGGATTCCCAGCCTTCAAGCAGTGAAAAACCACCATCGGGATTTTGACGGTCTAAAACATACCCCTTTAATTCGACCCGCTTGTCTGCATATACACTGCCGCCGCTCCGGCTAAGGAGCGCGAACACCGGGCCGTTAAGCCCCTGCGCCGTCATATTCGGCGAGCCATACATCCAGCCAAGAAGCGCCTCCACGTTAATCCGCCGGGTGGCGGACGCGTTTATAATCAGCCGGATCAAATCGGTTACAAGGTCGCCGGGCGACGATGCCTTTACCTCTTTTTTTAATTGATTGATGACAGTTTTCGGTATCGGTTTTCCCGCTGCCTGTAATGCGGAGGCTGTCCAATTTCCGGGGTTTTTGGCAAGAAATTCCGCCGGTTTTTCGATTGCTTCTTCTAAAGCGGAATGTGAAAACCAG
>JAISRF010000075.1 GCA_031273775.1 Oscillospiraceae bacterium | reverse complement strand
CGGTTCCTTGCCTTTCCCGGCTTTGCCTGCCCGCCGATGGACGGCTTTGCCTTTGGATTGGTGAGTTTTCTCCCTGTTCCCGGCTTGGGATGCGGTTTTGTGGCGCGGCGTGCCTGCCTTCAAAATCGGCGGGTTCTGTCCTTTGTCCATGTGCCTGTGGTTCCAACGGCGGAACGGTATCTTTGTGAGACCCGCGTTCATTAAAGCTCCACCGCTGAACGTTCTGAATCTTCTCCGTGCCGGAAGAGCTCCCGCTCTTGCCGGCCATTCGTTCGGCAGGAGCTTTTTCCGGCGGCACGTTTCCGGCCGCAACGGAACGCCGGGCGCGTTCCTGCATTTCGCGCACCCGCTTTACCGCTTCCGCCTGAAGCCTTTCCAACTCGCTCCTGTCCGTTTCCATAGAACCCCCGTTACGGGCAGGCATGGGGGTCTGCCCGTACTATCATAAAATGCCGTTCAGTAATCCCGACTGGCTGATGACCGGCCAAAGATCGATAATACGGAGAATCTTTATGGCCTGGTCAACCTTTTCGCCCCGTTCCTCGCTCAGATGCGGCTTTAACGACAACAAAAGTTTGCTTCTACTGTCGTCCTGACTGTTCTTAAACATTCCAAGCATCCGAATTATTGCGCCCATGTCAATGTCCGGCGGTGAATCGCTTTTCCCCGGTTTTTCCGCGTAGGATTCAGATTCCGGAGACTGTTCCGCCTCCGGCGCAGTCCCCGTAAACATTTGGGCGAGGTTTTTCATTTGCTCCAACCCTTCCGGGCTGTTCAAAAGCTCAGAAAGCTTTGCCGCAATATCATCCATTGGCGTTCATCACTTTTTCATAAAATACTTCATGAGCGCCTGCGCCTGCGGCGACTTCAAAAGGCGCTCGGTTTCCTCTTTGTTTTGCAGTACACCCTGTAGCTTTTGCGCGTCCTGCGGCTTGAGATTCTTCAAAATTTTGTCCAGCGATCCGGAATCAAACGCGGATTTCAGCTTATCGCCGTCCGACCCGAGCTGTCCTGATAAGTCATGGATTGCCTCGCCGATTTTTTCCCTGTCAAGTTCTGCCATATGCTTATGACCCCTTTTTTATAATTTATGATTGCCGCTTTATTTATATGTGGAATGAGGCAACTTATGGAATTAAAACTGAATAACTGTCAAATGTCAAATGTCAAATTTCAAATGTTTGAGCTTGACGCCGTACCCAGCACCAACACGTATCTTTTGGAAAACGCCGCGCGGTTTAAAGACGGCGACGCGGTGTTTACCCTTAACCAAACCGCCGGGCGCGGACGGCTGGGTCGCAATTGGGACGGCACCGGACAAACCCTTTGCCTTTCCATACTCAAAAAATCGTCCGCTCCCCCGCTTTATCCACTCGCCGCGGGGCTGGCGGTTTTAAAAGCCCTTGAACCGCTTGGAATTGCGGCTTTGTTAAAATGGCCAAACGATGTGCTGGTTGCTCGCAAAAAAATCTGCGGAATTTTGTGCGAGGGTCGCTTTGTCCCGGAACCGGTCTGCGTAGCCGGAATTGGCGTAAACCTTTACCAAAGCGCGGAATATTTCCGTGAAAGGCTGCCATTTGCCGCCAGCATTTTTTCTGCCGCAGGACAAAAACCGGAGCCCGCTTTCCTTGCCGCCCAAATCATCCGGCAACTGGAAGAACTGCTGAATTGGGACGAGGACGCATTACTGCACGAATATTCCAGTGTATGCGAAACGCTTGGCAGATGTGTTACCGTCAACCAGAAAGGCATAGTCACACCGGCCCGCGCAATCGGGATTAACCCGGACGGGAGCCTCAACGCCGAATTTGAAGACGGAATCCGCCCGGTTTATTCGGAAATATCAACCTTACGTATTGAGTAATCAATTCTTGCTTTTTTATGCTTCGCCGCCAAGCGCGTCCAGTGCGCTTTCCAGTGTTTCCAACGCGCTTTCGCCAGCCTTGGGTCGTACGGAAAAGTATGGTTTTGTCCCGGCGTTTACCAGCACCCGGCCTCGCAATCCCTTGACTAACCTTGAAGCCGCTTCCATATTTAGATCTTTTATGTAAAGCAACATCACATCCGATCGCTGGGAGACCTCAACAATCCCCAGGCTTTCTGCCTTTGCCCTGAGGAGCGCAATCTGAATTAACCCCCCAACCGCCGCCGGAGGCTCGCCATACCGGTCAATCAGCTCGTCAATCACATCGTCCGCGTCCTCGCGGTTCCGGATATCCGCAATGCGCCGGTAAATGAAAATCCGTTGGGCGTTGCTTTCTATGTACCGTTCCGGGATATGGGCGGTCACCGGCAAATCAATGGTGCATTCGCCGGCGGGAGCGGTTTTTTCGCCTTTTTCCTCGTTCACAGCATCTGAAAGCAGACGCAGGTACATGTCGTACCCCACCGCCTCCATGTGCCCGTGCTGTTCGCCGCCCAGCACATTGCCCGCACCGCGGAGCTCTAAGTCCCGCATGGCGATTTTGAACCCCGACCCGAACTCAGCGAATTCACGGATTGCCTCCAGCCGTTTCTGTGCAATTTCCGTTAGAATCCTGCCCCGCCGGAAGGTAAGATACGCGTATGCGCGGCGGCTCGACCTCCCCACGCGCCCACGGATTTGATGAAGCTGCGAGAGTCCCATTTTATCGGAATCCTCAATAATCAACGTGTTTACGTTTGCCACATCCACCCCGGCTTCTATGATGGTGGTGCAGACTAAAATATCTATTTCCGCGTCCACCAGCCGTTGCCACACGGCGGAAAGCTCATCCTCGGTCATTTGGCCGTGAGCCACGCCGATCCTGGCCTCCGGGAAGAGCTTTGCCAAACCGGCCGCCGTCTTTTCAATGCTTTCCACCCGGTTGTGAAGCCAATACGCCTGCCCGCCCCGCCGCAGTTCCTTGCGCAAGGCCTCCTGTAAAATGACGCTGTTGTACTCCAAAACGTAGGTCTGAACGGGGTGCCTGTCCTGCGGCGCTTCCTCCAGCACAGACATATCCCGCAACCCCGACATGGCCATATTCAGCGTTCTGGGAATGGGCGTGGCGGAAAGCGTGAGTACATCTATGTCTTTAAAGGCTTCTTTTAATTTTTCCTTTTGCGCCACTCCGAAACGCTGCTCCTCGTCTACAATTAAAAGCCCCAAATCGTGGAATTTTACATCGGAGGAAATCAGCCGGTGCGTACCGATTAACAAATCCACGTTGCCGCGGTTGGCTGCTTTTATAATTTGCGCCTGCTCTTTCGGCGTTCGAAACCGAGACAAAAACTCCACTTTCACCGGTAAGCCTTCAAACCGGCGAAGCGCCGTCTGATAATGCTGCCACGCCAAAATGGTCGTCGGAACCAACAATGCCGCCTGTTTGCCGCCGTCCACGCACTTGAACGCCGCCCGGAGCGCGACCTCGGTCTTGCCGAAGCCCACATCGCCACATAGCAGCCTGTCCATCGGCGCCGAGCGCTCCATATCGCTTTTTATCTCGGCGGCACAGCGTAATTGGTCTTCGGTTTCCTCATACTCAAACCGCCGCTCAAAGTCGTTTTGCAGATCGCTGTCGGCGGGGAAAGCAAAGCCGGGTGCATTCATCCGGGCGGCATACAGGGCGGTTAACTGCCCCGCCATCTCTTTTACCGCTTTTTTTACCCGCGCCCGGGTTTTCTGCCAGTCCTGCCCGCCTAACCTTGAGAGCTTGGCCGTACCCTCGTCCCCGGCACCCTTGTACCGCATGACCATATCGAGCTGGGTTACGGGAACAAACAGCACGTCCGACCCCATGTATCTGATTTTAATGTAATCCTTCACCACGCCGGACAGCTCTTTTTTCTCAATTCCGTCGAAAATGCCTACGCCGTGCGCGGAATGAACCACGTAATCGCCTTTCGACAATTCCGAAAGTGAATCCACCCGGTCGCCGTGATGTTTATTCTTGCGTATTGGGTTTACCCGTTTGGCCGCCGTCGCGCCGTGCGTGACGCACAACAGCCCTGCGCCGGGATAGTGAAAACCCGCGGAAAGCCAGCCTGCCGTAACCGTGACAACTCCCTTGCGAAGCTCGGTGGGATTTGGGGCGTACAGCGCGGGAACATGGCGTTCACGAAGCTCCGCCACCAAATTCTCCGCTGCCCGGTCTGTTCCCGCGAGCACCACACAGGCGTTGGCCTGAGTGGTTTCCGGCTGTAAATCCTCACATAAAATCTCCAGACCGCCGCTCCAGACAGAAAGCTGACGCGCGGTTATATTGACCGTTTCGCGGATGCGAAGTCCATATCCGCTGTGAGGAAACGCGTCCATAATCACCGCGCCGTTTTTTTCAGCGGTCGCCAGAAACTCCGCCCATTCCATGGCGAAACCGCACATTCCCTGTGTTAATACCCCTTCGGCTAACAGTTCTTCCTCGTCCTGATGCAGCTGCCACAGGAACGCTGTCGCCCTATCCCTGATTTTTACGCTTTCCGAAAAAAAGCACAACCCGTTGCCGGTGTAATCAAAAACGGTGGCGGGTTTTGGCCACGCCAGCCGCAAATACCGGTCAAGCGCGCCCAAATGCCGACCGTTCCGTAGCCGTTCAATGTCTTCGTCCAGCATTTTTTCGGCTTGCGGACGGTGTTTTTTAGATCGCTTATATTCTTCCAACTTGTTGGCGAGCGCGCCGGCCGAATCAAACAAAACTTCGGTGGCGGGAGAAATGAATATTTCCTGCAAGGGTTCCAGCCGCCGCTGGATTCGCGCGTCGATTTCGGCGGCGGAATCCACCTCGTCGCCCCAAAGCTCCACCCGAACGGGGCGTTCCCGATCGGCGGTGAAAATGTCCAAAATTCCGCCGCGCACAGCGAACTGACCGCTTCCCTCGGTTAAATCCGCGCGGACATAGCCGGAAGAAATCAGTTTATCCGTGACTTCTTTGAGATTCAACCGTTCGCCCCCGCAGGCGATTTTTTCACCCACTTTTATATGGAGCGTATGGTGAGAGAGAGCGTCCGGAGGCAAGGTAAACATCAGGGCGGCATCGACGGAGCAGACCAAGGCGTCAAAATCGCCCCGGCGCATTTGCGCCAATGTGCCGAGCCGCAGGTGCTCGTACTCACGGGAAATACCCTCCACAGGGCGGAAAGTGAGGTCACGCCCGGGCAAAAGCAGCGTGCGCAGACCCAGCGCGCGCATATCATCCGCCGTGCGGTTGGCCTCGGCTTCATCCGCAGTGATGAACAGCCCCCGTCTCCCGGTATCCGTCAGCAACGCCGCCGCAAGATGCGCCTTGTGGATGTGGGATACGCCGGTGACGGCGGCGGGAAGCGCGAAAGAACGCACCGCATGAAGCAGCGCACGGTACTCCGAACCCGCGGAAAGCGATTTTAGTAAAAAATGCATCGTTAGTTTTTCACCAAATAAATACTACCATATGGTAAAGAAAAAAACAATAGTTATTTTGATGATTTTGCGTTTTTCCGCAATTAAACCGCAGACCATTTTTACGCTTTTTTGTGTGATTATTTACTTGCCAACGTTTACTTGACACATACCTTTAAAGAGCGACCACCACAATTCGGTAGCCGCTCTTTTTACGTCTTTGTTTGTTTTTTTCGATTTTTGAAAGGTCTGAATGTCCAACGTCCGGCATTTTAACGTCTAACTTCTAAAAATCAGACTTTGAACGTCAAGCTTCTAAGTTCAATACTGTGTGTCGTCCTGTTGCTGCTTTTTGCCGTCACCGCCGCGTGTCTGCCCGTTTTTTGTGTTTGGGCTGGTGTCGCCGGTCTGATTGGTGTTTTTCGCGTTTTTCTTCTTCGCCATGACTGTTTCACCACTCTTTTTTTACTGGTTATTTATATTATTCCGCTCATAAAGATTTTTTATGCAAATCAGCGTTGAAAATCATATTCCATCATGATATAATGTACGCAGAACTTAGTTGCCGAAAGGAAGATTGTAAGGTGTCCGGTCACTCCAAATGGAACAATATTAAACGAAGGAAAGAAAAAACCGATTCTCAAAAGGCGAAAATCTTCACGAAAATCGGACGTGAAATCAGCATGGCGGTCAAATCTGGCGGTTCCGACCCTGCGGTCAACGGCAAGCTTCGCGACTGCATTGCCAAGGCGAAAAGCAACAATGTCCCCAACGACAACATTGAACGGCTGATTAAAAAAGCCGCCGGTTCTGCGGATGACAGCAATTATGAAGAAATTACTTATGAAGGTTACGGTTCCTCCGGCGTGGCGGTCATTGTGGAATGTCTGACCGATAACCGCAACCGCACCGCAGGCGATTTGCGCCATTACTTCGACAAATTTGGCGGAAATTTGGGACAAAGCGGTTCTGTCATGTTCATGTTCGAGCGCAAGGGCGTCATTTTGATTGAATCCGAAGGCGTGATTGAAGACAAGTTGATGGAGGACGCGCTGGAAGCGGGCGCGGAGGATTTTGCGGCGGTGAATTCGGTGTTTGAAATTACAACCGAACCTAATTCCGTCGCAGCCGTCCGGGAAGCGCTGGAAAAAAAGGGTTATGCGTTCATTTCCGCCGAGGCGGAGTATGTGCCGGGGACGTACAGTGCCTTGAGCGAAGAGCAGGCGGTGAAAATGGAAAAGCTGCTGGACGCGCTGGAAGACCACGACGATGTGCAGAACGTATGGCACAACTGGGAAGAAGTTTAGAATCTGTATTTACGGTCGGCGTGTGCCTGCCAGGGGTATAATCATTCCTCTTTGGCGGTAACGCCGCTGGCCGTTCCTCTGCGCCCCATAACCGTTCCGGCAACACCCGCCGCCGCAAAAAAGAGCAGGGCATAGCCCAACTGCACCGCCAAATCAGGGAGAATTCCGCCAAAATTCGCGCTTTTTTGGGCGATGCTTTCAATAGCGTGAGAATACCAATAAAGCGGCAAAAGGCGCGCAATCCTATGCAATCCTTCCCCAAAAAGCGATGCCGGTATAAAAATACCGCCTAAAAACGCAAATACCAGCGAAACAATGTTTACAATGGCTGAGTGGATATTGTTCGTTTTGGAAACCATTCCCGCAAACTGACCCAAGCCCGCGGACAACACTGTGACGCACAGCGAATTAAGCAGGAGCAGCGCGAGTTGGCCACCTTCAAACGCGGCGATTGCCTTTGAATTGATAAAGAGATTTATCAGCGAGAACATCAGAAATGAGACGACACTGAGAAACGCCACACAAATTCCCTGAGATATGCTCTTACCCACGGGTCTAAGGGGCGCGGCGGCGAGCCTTGAGACAATTTCCCGGCGCTTGAACACAATCAGAAACGACCCGGCAATAAAGGGTATCATCATCAGCATGGCATAGCTTTGAAGCTGAAAAAACAACAGCGCGGCGTTAAAATCGCCCGTGCCCTCAACCCGCGCAATATTTTGCGCGGCGGCGGTTTCAAATTCCTTTGCCGCGTTTTGGGCGGCGGCGGCGGGAGTAAACCCCGCGCCGACGTAAGCGTCATAAGCGGAAAGATAGCCGTTTATCATGCGGTCAATGTAATAAGCCTTGGACGAAACACCATAGCTTTGAGTAAGGAGCTTGCCTGTTTGGTCAAAGTCTTCCGAAATAATCAGGATATAATCCGTCGCCTGATAAAAAACCGCATCGTCCAAAGCGTAGCTCGTATCGGCAAGTGTGACCTCTGATGCCGAATTTTTCAGCAGTCTGAGCAGCCCGTTTATCTGTGGCAAATCCTTTTGCGAACGGTTGACGACCGTATAACGGATGGCTGATACATCGGGGGCGACGGTTGATTCACTTCCCGCAAGAGAAAGTATAACGGACAACGCGGTATAAATCACCGCGAAAACCACCGGCAAAACCCACCGGGAACGCAGGATTTTCACACAGAGCACAAAATTATACCAAACACGATTATACGCACTCATAACTTTGTCTCCTCAGCTTAAATGTGGCGACCAGCGCGAACACCGCCGTCATGGCTAAAAGCGCGGCCATGAAAATCCCCCAACGGGCAAAATCCCCATAATAATAAAGGGAACGCAGCGCGTCCGTAATTCGGGCGGCAGGGTTCAGCCAATAAACTGGCGGGACATTTTTACGCAGTATATAGGAAATGGCCGGGTTTGACATTCCGGAAAGATGCGCCCCGGCGATGCCGATTCCGACAATCAGCCCGGATTTTACACCGGACTTGGCTTTTGCCAGTACCGTAGTCATAAACGCTCCGAAAGACGTTCCCAACGCGCTCCCGCAAAGCAATGTCAACAAAAAAGCGGGGGTTTTATCACTCAAATCCACATCCAGCGCAAAACGCATATAAACCCAGCACAAAAGCAAACTCATAAAAACAACCGTTATCGCCGCCGCCAGCGCCGTTAAAATCGGCAAAAATCCCGAAGCGGGGGAAACCGCCCGGCGCTGTCCAAGCGGGGACATGTTCGCCTGACAGCTTTCAATAACCGTCTGCCCCGCCGAACCGCCGTAGATGCAGAGCATCGCGAAAATGGTATAAAAATAAATGACGGTGTTTGATTTTAAACCGTCTGACCCGCCAAAATCGGTATATATTTTGCCGCTCGTCAGCGCTGAAATGTCCGCCAAAGCGGCGGGGTTAGCGGCGGCCACGGCACTCACGCGGTACTTCATCTGTTCGAAGTTGTCTGCGAACGCCTTAACCATCACGCGGGAAGTATTGTCGCCGCCTTTGCCGTATGTGACCGACAGCGGAACACCGGCGTATAAAACGGCGGAAATCTCCCCTTTTTCAAGTGCCGCCAACGCCTCGCTTTCATCCATCACCCTAAAATCAAAGGGGGCATCCTCTGAAGCGCCGACCGCCAAAATAGCGGCGCGAAGACTCGCATCCGCCCTGTATGCTTCGTTGTCCGCGACGGCGGCAGGCACGGCTGTCATCCCTTCGGACACATCAAGGTTTGTCATGGTGAAATAAAACAGCGTGGCCAAAAGAATGGGAAACGCGAATATCCAAAAAAGCATATCCTTTTGACGCAGTATTACCTTAAGCTGGTTGATATAAATGTGCATATCAATCACGCAATTCCTTTCCTGTGATTTCCAGAAACACATCGTTAAGGGTAATCTGCTCCCGCGGTTTGTCTGATTTAATGAAGCCTTTCAGCGTGTCACAGGTACCCTGCGCCACAATACTTCCCTTGTCCATAATGGCGATCCGGGTACAAATCTGCTCTACCTCCTCCATATAATGAGAGGTGTAGACAACCGTCGCTCCGTCACGGTTCAGCTTTTCAATTCCCTCCAAAATATGGTTGCGGCTTTGCGGGTCAACGGCAACAGTCGGCTCGTCCAGAAAAATCAGTTCCGGCTTGTGGGCGATTCCACAGGCGATATTCAAACGGCGCAAAAGGCCGCCGGACAGCTTTTTGGGGCGAAATTTACGGTAATCTGCCAGTCCCGTAAATTCAAGCGCCTCCTCGCACAATTCTCGCCGCCGTTTT
>JAISRF010000052.1 GCA_031273775.1 Oscillospiraceae bacterium | reverse complement strand
CTGCGATTGCAATAATTGCCAATTTGAATTTTTGAAAAGTATAGTTTCCGGAGGTTGCCAAAAGTATATTACGGAGGTTTAACCATTATGGAAAACATCAATTCCCAAAGCCCCGCGGTCGGCGCCCTTAACAAATCCGAGGAGTTCAAGCAGAAAGTCAAGGCGCTCATTAAGTCGCGCGAGCAGTTAAAAGAGCAGAACGCCGCGTTGGTGAGCGAGCTTGGCGGACTCAAGGCTCAGGTCGGGGCGCTCGGTGCGCGGCTTCAATCCGGCGGGCAGGCAAATCCGGCGCTGGAATCCCAACTTGAAAACGAGCGCGCGCAAAATCGCTTTTTGCGGGAACAGTTAGCTTCCGCGGGTACCGGAGCCGCGAGTGCGGCAGAACTGCAGAATCAGTTAAACGCGGAGCGCGCTAAGGTTTTCGCGTTGGAAAAACAGCTTACAGAAAGCCTGTCCGGTACCGCCGCGTCTTCTGATTTAAATGCTCAAATCCAGTTGGAAAGAGCCCGAAATTCCGAGCTTGAATCGCAGGTGACTCAGCTTAAGAGCGCGTTGGAGGAAAGCGGAATTCGCGCCCAGTCTTCCGCGCAGGCCGAGCATGAGGAGTTGCGGCGCAAGATTGAGCAAATCACCCTTGGACAGAAGCAGGCGATAGCGGCGGGCGAAGCGGTTGCCGCCCAGCGAGCCGAGAACGCCCGGCTCAGCGAGCGGATTGCCCAGTTGACGGAACAAAACGCGGAGCTCAAGGCGGAACTTGAAAAAACTGCGCTCCGGTGCCAGACGTTAATCCGTGAACGCGCAATTTCCGGCACGTCCTGTATGGACGAGGACGAGTTGAGCCGAATGTTGGGAAAGATGTTGCTGGATATGCGCGCCAGCACCCAGAATCTAGCGATTGAAGCGGAGCTTGAGGCAGCCAGTGTGCGTGACGAAACCCGCCGTCAGGGCGAGCTGATGGCGGAGAATATTAACAATTTGCAAGCGGAGCTTGAGGATATGCGCGGCGGGATGCTGGAGATGCTCAATTCCTTCAGCGAACGCCTTTGCGGCGCGAAAGAAACGCTGGACGCCGCCAAGCTCAGTTGACAGTTGACAAGTGATGGTAGATTGTCGCGGCAAGTATTTTTTATTCCGTCGCAGAAAGCGACTCCACGATTCTCAACTCTCAATACAAATCGGCGATTCCGTCCGCTATTTCTTTAAAAACCGGCGCGGCGGAAGAACCGCCGGAAACGCCGTCTTCCATAATGACCGCGATAGAATATTTCGGCTCCTCCGCCGGGTAAAACCCCGCAAACCACGCCTGCGAAATTTTGCGCCCATCTTTAATCCAGCCGGTTTCAGCCGTGCCGGTCTTGCCGCCCGCGCCGCCCGTTTCGGGTTGCGCGTTTTTTCCGCTTCCGCTTTCCACTACCCGTATCATAATGTCCTTCAGCCGTAGGGCGGTTGCTTCGCGAAGCACCATGGCGGGTGCCTCCGGTGAGGTTTTGGTCAGCTTTCCGTCACTGTCCACCATGCCTTCAAGCAGCGTGGGGAACCGTGATTTTCCGCCATCCGCAATGGACGCGACCATGCAGGCAATCTGCAATGGAGTGGCCAGTAAATCTCCTTGTCCAAAGGAAAAATTCGCCAGCGCGCTGGGCTGGTCACGCAAAATGCCGACGTCTGTCAAAACGCCCGCGTCCGGCAATATGCCGTTGGCAATTCGCCGGCTTTGCCCAAAGCCTAACGAATGAGCCAAAGTATATATGGGATCCGCCCCGATTTTCTGCCCTAAATTGATGAAGTAAATGTTACAGGACTGCACCAGTGCATCCACCATCTGTACATCGCCGTGCGCTTTTTGGTTCATGCAGGCGAAGGTGCGGTCTGCAAATGTCATAATACCGTTGCAGTGGGCTTGGAAGGTTTCCAGAGCGCCTGTCTCTAACGCGGCGGCCGCCACGCACAGCTTGAACACCGAACCCACGTTGTAAGCCGAAAGCGCGCGGTTAATAAACGGCGAACCGGAACTCTGGAGACTGTCCGCCACCCGGTTGGGCGAGAACCCCGGCAGGCTGACCATAGCGCGGATTTTGCCGGTTGAAGGCTCCAGGATCGCCACCGCCCCGGATTTTATATATTTTGCCGACACTCGTTCCGCCAGTGCCTGCAGATCCTTCTCAAGGGTAAGCGCAATGCCGGAAAACGGGTCGATTTCAGTGAATTCGATGGTGGGGGGGAGAGCCAAAGCGCCGCCACGCGCGTCGGAGGGAAAAGAAACGGTTATTTTGCCGGACGGGGCTAAAATGTCGTCATAGCCCGCCTCCAAGCCTGCTGCGCCTTTGCCCTCGCCGTCCAGATATCCGATGATATGGGCGGCAAGCTGTTCATCCGAATACCGCGTGTACACCTGAAAGACGGGGATATTATGGGCAGAAAAATCGCCGGGTACGGTGACTAAAACCGGGAAGCCGTCCGCAAGGCGTTTTTCCGCGGCAGCGGCGGCGTCCGGAGAAAGCGAGGCTCGCAACGCGGCGACAGCCTCCGCCGTGGGCGGCACCGCCGCGACCGCGCGGGTTTCCTCATTGGTGAGGCGGTTCAGGTTGCAGTCATAAATGACGCCGCGGGGAAGAGACATCTCAACCCGCAGACGGCTCTGCGCGGTTGCCGCGGTTCTGCTCCCGGAGGAAAGCGCCATCAGCCGTACCGCCGAGGTCACAAACAGCGCCACAAGTACAAAATATAAAAACGCGCTTCTGCGTTCCAACATAAATTTAAGCACCGCCCGGCCTATATTAATCCTCAGTTTATTTTTGGCGGTTCGGGATATATATATACCGGTAATAGTAGTTTTTTTATCTTGACGGATAGGTGAAGTTGTGTTAGCATAATACCCATATCAACACACGGAGGTCTTGTCCCATGAAATGTCCCTTTTGCTCATTCGCGGAAAGCAAGGTGATTGACTCCCGCCCCACCGACGAGGGCGAACGTATCCGACGGCGGCGGGAATGTTTAAGTTGCGGTAAGCGCTTTACTACTTATGAAATCATCGAAAGTATGCCGCTGGTGGTGGTGAAAAAGGACAAATCCCGCGAGGTTTTCGACCGCGCCAAGCTGGTGAGCGGTTTTCTGCGCGCCTGCGAAAAACGTCCGGTATCATTAGAAGATATTGAGCGCGCTGTGGACAGTATTGAAAACCATTTCCAGAACCGTTTGGAAAAGGAAGTGACTTCCAGCGCCATCGGTGAGCTGGCCATGGAAAAGCTCCGCGCGCTCGATGAGGTGGCGTATGTCCGGTTCGCCTCCGTTTACCGCCAATTCGGCGACATTCAGACATTTATGGAAGAAGTTGCCAAACTTTTGAAAAAAGATTAAAGTTACGGAAAGCCCCATTCAATCTTTTCGCCCTGCCTTTATCCCAGATTCTGCGCCTCGACCAAATGCGCGCTTCCGTACATTTCCCTGAGCTTCGGTTTTTCGATTTTCCCGGTGGGGCTGCGGGGCACATCCGCAAAAATAACCTTGCGCGGGCGTTTATAACGCGGCAGGGAAGCGCAGAATTTTTCGATGCTCTCCTCATCGCAGGTGTGTCCGACCCGCACCTGCACAACGGCCGCGGTAATTTCCCCGAGGCGCGGATCCGGCAATCCGATAACCGCAACGTCCCGGATATCCGGGTGAGCCGAAAGAAAATTTTCGATTTGCACCGGGTAAATATTTTCGCCGCCGGTTATAATGACATCCTTCTTCCTGTCTACAAGGAAAATAAAGCCGTCCTTGTCCAGCTCGGCCATGTCGCCGGTTTTCAGCCACCCGTCCTGAAGTGTGTTCCGGGTTGCTTTTTCGTCGTGGTAGTAGCACAGCATGACGCCGTCACCTTTCACGCACAGCTCGCCGATTTCGCCCTTGGGAACGGGTTCGC
>JAISRF010000017.1 GCA_031273775.1 Oscillospiraceae bacterium | reverse complement strand
CGGACTGTGACCTGCTTTCCATTCTGACCGCCCCCGATTTTCCCGGCGGCGGACAACTGATATACAACGCCGATGAACTCCGCAAAATTTATGAAACCGGGCGCGGCGGGTTCAAGGTTCGCGCCGTATATTCTTACGACAAAAGCGCGAACTGCATTGACATCACCGAAATCCCGCCCACCGCCACCGTGGAGGCGATCATAGAAAAAACGGTCGATTTGGTCAAGCAGAAACGTCTGTCGGAAATTTCCGACATCCGGGACGAAACCGGATTGAAGGGTCTCAAAATCACCATCGATATGAAGCGCGGAACAGACCCGGACAAACTGATGGCCAAGCTGTTTAAGCTTACCGCTTTGCAGGACACATTCTCATGCAACTTCAATTTTTTGGTTGCCGGTTCTCCCAAGGTGATGGGAATCCGGGAAATTTTGGAAGAATGGACGGCTTTCCGCGCCGAATGTGTGCGCCGCCGGGTGTATCACACGCTGGAAAAAGCAGAAAGCAAACTACATCTGCTGCTCGGCCTGCAAAAAATTCTCCTTGACATAGACAAAGCCATAAAAATCGTCCGCGAAACCGAAGACGAGACCGAGGTCGTGCCCAATCTGATGATTGGCTTCGGGATTGACGAGATTCAGGCGGAGTACGTAGCGGAAATCAAGCTGCGGCACCTCAACCGCGAATATATACTCAAGCGGCTGGACGAAATCGAAAAGCTCAAAGCCGAAATTGAGGACATGCGCGACATTTTGGATCGTCCCGCCCGCGTGTACACCATTATGACCGAAGAGCTGAAAGAGGTCATCAAGAAGTACCGTCAACCCCGCCGAACTCAGCTGATTTACGCCGCGCCGGAGCCGGAGGTTCTGGAGGAAGTCCCGGATTACCCGGTCACGCTGTTCTTCACCCGCCACGGGTATTTCAAGAAAATTACGGCGCAAAGCCTGCGGATGAGCGGGGAACAAAAACTGAAGGAGGGCGACGAAATCGCCCAAACGGCGGAAACGGCCAACAACAGGGAACTGCTCTTCTTCACGGACAAATGCCAGGTGTACAAAACCCGCGCCGCCGACTTTGCGGACAGCAAAGCGAGCGTTTTGGGCGATTATCTGCCCGGCGTACTGGAAATGGAACCCGGCGAAACCCCCGTTTATATGGCGGTCACCGGCGATTACACCGGCTACATGCTGTTCTTTTTCGAAAACGGCAAGGTCGCGAAGGTGGATATGAAAAGCTACGCCACCAAAACCAACCGCAAAAAGCTAATCGGGGCATACTCGGACATATCACCCCTCATCTCCGCGTTTTACCTGCCGGAGGACGGTGAATTCTTGCTGAAATCCACCCTCGGGCGATTGCTTTTACTGCACACCGGCGCCGTCGCCGCCAAAGTCGCCCGCGGCACACAGGGGGTGACGGTCATGATTCTAAAGCGCGGCAACAAGCTGGCGGAAGTCCTGCCGTACACCGATGGAATGCTCTTAAAACCGCACCGTTACCGCACCCGCACCTTGCCCGCGGTCGGAAGCACCATGAGCGCGGAAGAAGTGGGGGAGCAATTGCAGTTGACAATTGACAATTAACAGTTTACAGTAATTGTCAACTGCACACTGTTAATTGGAAAAAAAGCCGCCGCCGGCTTTTTGAGCCGGCGGCGGGCGTGAAAAACCGGCAAACGCAAAGGTCTGGTTTTGTCACGCCAAAGCTATTATTGACGAGAATATGTTTGATTATTCTAACGGGAATTCACAAAAATCATTTTCCGCGCGTTTCACGGTTAATCAGGAAATTTGGAGGAACGCATGCTTATTGAGTGTTGGACCATTATTATCATTGTGACCGCCATGGCGTTTATTTTCCTGCGCTCCGGCCGCCGCAATTATTTTTTCAATATCCTTCCGCTGACTTTTATTCCCGCTGTTCATCTGATTGTGTATTACGCGAATAAGGCTCCTGTTGAGCTGCCCGGCGCCGAGTCGGGCTTGCTGTTCGTGGGCGCGGATATACTGACACTGTTGGTGTCCTGCCTGTGTTTGGGATTTTTCGCTCATAATTTTCAAACCCGGCGCAACCGCCTTTTGTACCTTTGTGTGTGCGGCGTGTTTTCTTTTGCGCTCACATTTCTGTTAATATTAGGAAACTTACCTTAATTCTCAACTCTCCATTCCCAAGTAAAAAAACCGGAGGTTTTTTTCATGCGGCTTTTAGTTCTTGACAGCAACTCCATTATAAACCGCGCGTTTTACGGGATCCGCCCTTTAACCACGAAGGACGGATTTTTTACCAACGGCATATACGGATTTATGAATATTCTAAATCGCCTGACAGAGGAGTTTGCACCGGACGGCGTGGTCGCGGCGTTTGATTTGCGCGTCCCGACCTTCCGACACGGCATGTACGCAGAGTATAAGGCCGGGCGCAAGGGAATGCCCGACGAACTCGCCGTGCAAATGCCCGTTTTAAAGGAGCTACTTACCGCTTTCGGCCACACAGTGCTGGAGCGTGAGGGCTATGAGGCGGATGATATTTTAGGCACGCTTGCCGCCGCCTGTAAACGCTCCGGCGATGATTGTGTCATAGCCACCGGCGACCGAGACTCACTCCAGCTGGTGGACGAGGGCGTCCGTGTGGTGCTTGCCGCCACAAAAGCCGGCCAACCGGTCACCACCGTGTATGACCGGGCGAAAATCGCAGAGGAATACGGCGTTACTCCCCCGGAACTTTTAGAGGTCAAGGCGTTAAAGGGTGACAGCTCGGACAATATTCCGGGCGTGGCCGGCGTGGGGGACAAGACGGCGCTGGATTTAATCCGCCGGTTCCACACCATAAAAACCGTATATTCCGGACTGGACGAGCTACCCATTCGCGATACCCTGAAAGCCAAACTCACCGCCGGACGTGATTCCGCCTTTTTAAGCCGGAGGCTCGGCGAAATCTGCTGTGAGGTTCCGATCCCGACCGATATTCCCGGTTACAAATCCAAGACTCCGGATCGGAGCGCGCTTTCTGGAATTTTAACCGGTCTTGAATTTTTCCGCCTTTTGGACAAAATCAAACTGCCACGCTCACACACACCGCGGCGCTTCGGGAAAAGTACGCAAAAGCCGCTTGCAGAAGCGCCCGGC
Source organism: Oscillospiraceae bacterium (assembly GCA_031273775.1). Classification (GTDB taxonomy): domain Bacteria; phylum Bacillota; class Clostridia; order Oscillospirales; family Acutalibacteraceae; genus JAISRF01. The sequence continues at coordinate 2,464 of JAISRF010000017.1, read as the reverse complement.
GAAGAAGAAAAAAACGTAGAAGTTTTCTCGGGAAATGCAGAGGAAATATTGGCGGCGGAGCGTATTGCCGCTCTTTGGACGGAAAACGGAATTGAAATCGCAGGGGAAATAACCCTTTCCCCTGCCGCCGCGGCGGCATCCCTCCCCGCAAGCGGAGGGGACAGGAACGGTCAACGGTCAACGGTCGACTGCAAAGCCTTGCCATCCGAAACACCCATCCTTACGGATTCAGCCAAGGCGCTTTTTAAGGAAAATCCGGCGCTGAACATCACGTTTGACTCCGGACTTGCGGGGTATATACTGAATCCTTCCGCCTCCGGCTACGACCTTCCCCGCCTTCTGGCGGAATACGGCGTGCCGGAACCGGAAACAGAGAGCGGCGCTTTTACCCTATCCGTCTCGCTCTTTGCCCTTGAACGGAAAATGACGGGCATCCTGAGAGAAAGAAGCCAAATTAAACTTCTTGTTGACATGGAAATCCCGCTTGCCCGTGTGCTGGCCGAAATGGAGCGGACGGGTTTTGCGGCGGACAGGGAAGGGATTGCCGCGTACGGCGAAACACTCGCCGGCCGCGCCGGGCTTCTTGCAGATGAAGTTTTCGAGCTGGTGGGTTATGAATTCAACCTGAATTCACCCAAACAGTTAGGCGAGGCGTTGTTTGTAAAGCTGGGACTGCCCTCCGGAAAAAAAACCAAAAGCGGCTTTTCCACGGACGCCCAGGTGCTGGAAGAATTAAAATTCATGCATCCGGCGGTGGAAAAATTGTTGGAATACCGCCAACTATCCAAGCTGAAATCCACCTACTGCGACGGTTTATTTAAGTGTTTCGCTGAGGACGGCCGGATTCACACCACCTTTAACCAGACGGAAGCGCGAACGGGCAGAATCAGTTCTTTGGAGCCGAATTTGCAAAATATCCCGGTGCGTACCCCGGCGGGAAGGGAACTGCGGCGTTTTTTCCGCGCGCGGGAAGACTGGGTGCTTTGCGACGCGGACTATTCGCAGATTGAATTGCGTGTACTGGCACATATCTCCGGAGACCGGGCGATGATTGACGCCTTCAACCGCGGTGAGGACATTCACACATTAACGGCGATTTCCGCTTTCGGGGTACCGCGGGAGAACATCACGCCGGAAATGAGAACCAGGGCAAAAGCGGTCAATTTCGGTATTGTGTACGGAATCGGCGCGTATTCGCTGGCGCGTGACCTGAACGTCGGCTTTTACGACGCCAAGCGGTATATAGAGGCTTATATGTCCGCATACCCCGCCGTAGCGGATTACATGGAGAGCGTGGTCAAAAAGGCCAAGGAAACAGGCTGGGTTTCCACCATGTTCGGGCGGCGGCGGTATTTGCCGGAACTTGCCGCCACGCAGGCGCCTACCCGCGCTTTCGGTGAGCGCGTGGCGCGGAACGCTCCCATTCAGGGAGCCGCCGCAGACATAATAAAGCTCGCCATGAACCGGGTTTACGCGCGCCTTAAGCAGGAGAAGCTCCGTTCCCGCTTGATTTTGCAGGTACACGACGAACTGCTTGTTGAAGCGCCTCCGGAGGAAATGACTGCCGCCTGCCAAATCCTGCGGGAGGAAATGGAGGCGGCGTGCAAGCTGGATGTGCCGCTGATCGCGGACGTGCACACGGGCAAAACATGGTATGAAGCGAAATCCGGAAATTAAAACGTTTTTTACGTCGTGAAAAGAGTATCGTTCAAATAAGAGATAATGCAGTATCCGTTTTTGTCCGGACGCGCGGCGTCTGGGTTCAGCGGAGTTTGGGAAAGCCAACCGGCGGATATGCCGGACAATGCCTGCGTATCAAACCCGTTGACGGAACCGCGGATAAAAGTAGAGCCGCCTCCGCCTCCGCCGCCGGCTGTTGCCCCTGCGCCGCCGCCGCCATAATACCCGGCACCGCCGCCGCCCGAATTGGAGGTGCCGCCGGCGGAACTCCCTCCGTATCCGGTGCCGCCGTTGTCGCCTTTACCGATCCCCCACAAACCCTGTCCGGCGCTTCCGCCTGCCGTACCGGTTCCGCCTTTTCCGGATTCATCGTCGCCCGTGGGTTCTCCGTTTGACCCGTTTGCGGTTACATTCGAGCCGTTTCCGGCAGGCGCAAGCCCGTTTGGCGCGCCGCCGTTTCCGCCTTTATATTTGTTGGTCTTGGAACCGCCGCCGCCTGCGCCGGCTGCTACCATCAGGGAATGGGATAAAAACTCCGAACCGCTCAGCGCGGTCGAATTGAGCATGACTTTGGTTGCGCCGCCGCCGCCTGAGCCGTAGCGATGCCCATCTCCTCCGTTGGCACCGGAACCGCCCGACCACCCTCCGGCGCTGTCATGGTCGTTGATCCCGTCGTTACCCGATGCGCCCGCGCCGCCGACCGCAACCGTAATCACATCGCCCGCGTTTAGTTTGACATATCCGCCACATTTTCCGCCGGTTCCGCCAACGGAGTCCCCGTTTG